>DAOOVW010000018.1 GCA_035370465.1 bacterium
AGAAAAAGGGGAAACACTTGGTATAATTGGTGAAAGTGGAAGTGGTAAAACAACACTTGGCAAAATAATTATAAAATTGATAGAACCAGATAAAGGAAAAATAATTTTTAAAAACACAGATATAACTCATATAAAAGAAAAGGGATTAAGAAGTTTAAGAAAAAAATTCCAGATAATATTCCAAAATCCTTATAGGTCATTAAATCCAAGAATGACTGCCCTTGAAATTGTTATGGAAGGTGTTGCTGGAAATAAAAAAGAGAAAATAGAAAAAGGCAAATATCTTTTAGACCTTGTTGGAATAAAAAATGAGAAATTTAGTAATTTCCCTTACCAATTTTCAGGTGGAGAAAGACAGAGAATTTCAATAGCAAGGGCATTATCAACAGAACCAGAATTTATTATATGTGATGAACCAACTTCAAATCTTGACTTATCAATTCAGGCACAAATTTTAAACTTATTTATTGACCTAAAAGAAAAATTCAATCTCACATACCTTTTTATTTCTCATGACCTTAAAGTTATAAAATTTATTTCTGACCGAATTGCTGTTATGTATAAAGGAGAGATTGTTGAAATTGGACAGACAGAAAAAATTATAGAAAACCCGACAAATCCATATTCAAAAACCCTCTTTGATATTGAAAAAACCCAATTCTCTATTTAATTTTTTTTACACTATATTAACTTTCCCACAAAATTTACCTCCAACGCCCAAATTTGAATTCATATGTTCTTTTCCCATCCTTATCTACTACGACATTTCTTGTCGTTGTTGGAAAGGTAAATATATTCTCTTGAATATTTTTAAAGATAATATAACATAAAGAAAAATCTCCTTGAAGACATACTTTCCCATCAGGATTTTTTGATAACCAGCATCTGATTTTTTCAATAATTTCTCTTGCAACTTTATTAGATACTTCATCAAGAGAAAGGTAAGGGTTCACATCAGGAAATGGGATGAAATCAATCTGCTCCCATCCCTTTTTTTGTTCTTCTGACCAAGTTTCAGGACTATGGTTTGAAATTACTAATAATTTTTTCATCTTACCCCCTTTTTTAATTCTTAATCCCGGTCCTGAGAGAAAATTCTCTGCCTGGGAGAGAATATTTCGTGCATCCTCTTTTGTTTTGGTAAGAATAATAAAGTCATCTCCATACCTTACCATTTTTACATTAGAATTTTGTATTTTTTCATTAAAAGAATACAGATACAGATTAGCCAGAACAGGAGAAAGTGGACTTCCCTGAGCCAGCCCTTTAACTCGCGGGAAATATCTTTCACCAACGATATACCCATTTTTTATGGACTTTAACAGAACACTTTTCAAAATTATATCTTTTTGTGGAATGTAAAAATCAAGCAGAGCAGTTAAAATTTCAAGGTCAATAGAAAGGAAAAAATCTTCAATATCTGCTTCAACAGCATACTGATAACCTTCTGAAACTGCTGATCTTAGCATATCCAGAGCAATCTCTCTTGATTTTCCCTTTCTGAAACCAATTGAACTTGCTTCAAATATTCTATCAAAAACGCCTGATATAGTCCTTAAAAGATACTCCTGGACAATCAGGTCTTTAAAACAAGGTTGTTCTATCAATCTTTTAGAACCATCCTTCTTTTTAATATAGAAGGACCTATTGGGTGAAGGAGTATAAGTATTTTCTTTTATTTCTTCATATATCTTTTCTGCATATGTTTCTTCATTAAAAGAAAACCCTTCTGTTTCTGACAAATTTGTAATTGCATTATTATACCTTTCCATAGTTATTTTAATTGTATCAATTATTGACTTCTTATTTGGAAAAAACGAATCAAAAAAAGGAACAGAGTTATTGTGTAATACATAATAACCCTGTGAAAATGAAATCTTTGCTCCTGTATGAAGTTCACTACCAAGAATTAAAAAAGGAAGGAAGTCCTTAAATACTCCCTTTATGTATAATTTCCCAATGCAGCCGTTTATATATTGAGTATGACCAATCTGGGACATGGAAGGATGTCTAATTTCAGTATAGTTCCAATAATAAGGCAATAATGTAAAATCATCTTTTTTGCTGGTATAGTGTATTTCCTTGCCAAACAACCTAAAAAACCTATTTTCATATACCTTGATAAATTCTTCTTTGGAAATATATGTTCTTTGTTTGCTTTTTTGTGGCTTAAAAGGAAATGGTGATAGGAATTCCAAACATATTTCACCTTCTGAATGTATTTCTCCAATATCCAAAAGAAGATTATCAAAAGACCTGTTTTCAATTTCACCAATTTCAAGAATATCAAAATTTCTACCTGTTATTGGGTCAAAAAGATAAGAAATAAATGTTTTTTTCCATTGATTATAATATTCAGGGGACTTTTTGAAAAAAAACACCTCAATAGGTAGTTTATCAAACTGGTGCATCTTATATGTGTGTTTTTTCCCTTTAATATGGAAAAAAATAATAGGTTCATCACCTGATAATAATGAATTAACCCCTTTTATTATTGCCTGGATTATAACAAAGGGATGAGAAGACATTGCAGGCGATGTATTTATGTTCACAAGAGTAAGACATAATCTATACCACTGGCAATTTTTCAATATATCCATCTTATTCCTTATTATTTTTCCTTTGTATTTCCTTCCTTTGTAAAGGAAGGTTAGGATGGATTTCTAAATCTCCCCTAACCCCTCTTTCTAAAAGAGGGGATTTATTAAGAAACTCCCTCCTTTTGTAAAGGAGGGTTGGGGTGGATTTCTCTGTATCTCCTCTTATTAAACCCCGCATGCTTATCTTATCTCTACCTTGTAGGGCTGGTTCGTATGCTTTCCTTAAACTGCCTGTGTAGAACAATCCCCCTCGCCCCCTTGTGGGAGAGGGCCAGGGGAGATTTCTCAAGTCCCCAGTCCTGGGGATGTCCTTTGGGACAGTAGAACTTTGCCCAAAAAAGGAGGATTAAGTTTCAGTCCCCAGTACCAGGGATGTCCTTTGGGACAGTGTCAGTTCAACAAGATGGTAGCGTAAAAATGTTTCAGTCCCCAGTCCTGGGGATGTCCTTTGGGACGCTGAATAAAGTTTTCAACGAGCAGTTTTATTAGGTTTTTCCAATACATTCCGATTCTTAAATTCTAATTTGTCCCTTTACATAACTGGTAAATTTGAGCAAGTTCAGAAGAATATTCAATCCCCTTATCATCTTATCTTCTTTTATTACCTTCTTTAAAATCTTTTTTCAAATAGTATGTCTTTCTGCATTTACTTCATTCCACCCTTTAAGTAATTTTCCTAACTTTATTCTTTTTCCATTTTCTTCCAGGATTTTAAAAAGTTTGTTCTTTTCGTCCTTAACTGAAAGCATAAAACAGCGATTTTCCCAATCTTCAAGGGATTTTTCTGGCCAATCTGTATTTACATAAAAAATAATTTCTTCATTATTATTTCCACAGATTATTTTTAATGGGAATTCAACACCTAATTCATAGATTAACTCAGAGATGTTATTTATATCACTTGATTCATCAAGAGAACTCAATTTATAAGAGGAATTTGGGTTAATACTTTCTCTCATGATGTAAAATGCATTTAATCCCTCTGCTTTTGCAAACATTTCACAAATCTTATCCAAGGTCAAAAAATATGAACTTTTATAAAAACCTATAAAATTAAGAAAATTTTTTATCATCTTTCTTATTATCTCATCGCGAGTTGTCTCCTCCTTTGAGAAATCAAGTCCAGGCGATATTTCTCCTGTTAATATCATGGAAACTCCCTCTAAATCTACACAACTTCTTATTTCCATAAATTCCTGAAGTCCACGGCAGGCCCAGCGTCTTTCCCGAAATGATGTTGTATCTTCGTCCGCTTGGAAAGATGTTCTTGTTGCTTTATGTTCTAACTCTCCAATAGTTATTGCGCTTACTACTGTGGTTATCCAATTTGGAGTAGAGAGGAAATCAGAACGTACAAAATCATTTAATGCATCTAATAAGCTAGTCGTTACTTGTGCCTTATAAAACATATTTGTATCAAGAGCAATAATAACATCATCAAATCGGCACATATTATTGGCAAGTGTAATGTAATCTTTGGACTTTAGAATTCCTATTCTCATCAAGGATGATTCTATAGAGGAACTTATTAAAGGACAATTCTCTGCTGTTGTCTTACCTGATAAAGCGTCAGAAACAGGGGTATAAACAAGATTACCCTCCTGGTCTATCTTAACTTCTCCGAGGTTTATATCTTTACCATCCACGGGCTGCTTTTTCCCTTCTTTTAAATGAATCTGGAAATTATCAGGGCACGAAAGATAAAAAGAATATCCTTCCTTAATTAAAGTTGAGAATATAAATTCTAATTCACAAACATTAAACTCTTGCTGTTTTTCTTTTAAAAGTTCTACCTTATCTAAAAAGTTCTCAAAAATATTATCTTCTTGAATTCCTCCCTGAGAAATGGACTCTTCCGGACCAGATTTCCGAGCAAGAGAAATTTCAATTGTGGATATTTTAAAATTATCTTGTGCTGAAGGTATTTTATCAATATTCACTTTTTCTTTCCTTAATAAATGAGGTGCGAAGTTATCGCAAAGTAAGTTTACTAAATCTGCGGTTCTACTGATTGCTCTGCCGGGAGCACTAATGCAAATTTGTCCATCATGAGGATATTTTTCTCTAAATAATAAAGAGAATACAGAAAGAACATAGTGTCCGAGTGGCCTACTTTTTACCACTAAACTTCCCATTTTTTACCTCCTTTCAATTTTAACTTATTATTCTAAACAACAAAGGACAATTTCTTTATCATTGGGCCTATTAAACACACTCTTCTGCATCCTTGTCCCGTAATCCTTCATCCTTTTGGTCATTTTGTTTCTTCAGTATTGTCAAAAAATTTATTCTCTTTTTCACTTATCCCTCACCAAATCCCCTCTACCTCCCCCTTATCAAGGGGAGAACCTAAATCTCCTCTAACCCCTCTTTCTAAAAGAGGGGAATTCTCTTTTAATTCCTTCCTTTTGTAAAGGAAGGTTAGGATGGATTGCTTCTCCCTCCTTTTCCAAAGGAGGGTTGGGGTGGATTTTCTATCTTTTTCCTCTCCCTTTGTGGGAGAGGGCCAGGGGAGATTTCTCAAGTCCCCAGTCCTGGGGATGTCCTTTGGGACGATTTAAAGATTATCTTAGGAGCAGTAATGTTTCAGTCCCCAGTCCTGGGGATGTCCTTTGGGACTTAGCTGGTCAAGCTGGCAAAATTATGGAGTTTCAGTCCCCAGTCCTGGGGATGTCCTTTGGGACTATTTATTTAGCAAAAGGATCAGCGTCTTGGGTGTTTCAGTCCCTGGTTCCAGGGATGTCCTTTGGGACTTTTAGAAAACGGAAAAACGAGAGTTATTTTTGTTTCAGTCCCCAATTCTGGGGATGTCCTTTGGGACAGGAAGCCCCCTCTATTCAATCCCGATTTGTTTCAGTCCCCAATTCTGGGGATGTCCTTTGGGACAGTATGGCCGCATCCTTGGGGGTTGGGAGTAATCGTTTCAGTCCCCAGTCCTGGGGATGTCCTTTGGGACTCTTCCTTTGAAAACCATTGATATTCAAAGGATGTATAAGCAAAAATTCCTAACCTCCCACAAAATTGTACCCCTTTTCCCATTTTCCCCCATAGGTTCTGAATAATTTTTTCAAGGAGCAGTTTCATTAGGTTTTTCCAATACAGTCCGATTCTTAAATTCTTCTAAATCCATATACCTTGTTTTATCAAGCCAGCCAGGTATTTTTGTATTATTCCAGTCAAGCATTATTTTTAAAAGTTTTAACCTCTCTTCTTCCCACAGAGAACTTTGACTTGAATCAATTTGTTTCTTTATATAATCTTCAAATTTCTTTTTATACTCTTGTATATTACCTTCTTTTTCTTCGCATAATTTCCATCCCTTCTCATCAAAAAGAGAACTATACCTTTCTTCTCTCTCTATTAAAAAAAGTTCAGGTGTGATTTTAACTGAACCAAGTCCCAGTGGTTTTGCCATCCCTAATTTATGATAGCAGTTGGTAGGTAGGTCAAGAACAAAAAGAAGTGCACCCAACTCTTCTTCTGTAAGGTTTTCAAACCTTATCCTCCCTTGAAATTCAATACCCTTTTTGACAGGAGTTATTATAGTGTAGTGGCTTTTTTCGCATCCTAAGGCAAATTCCTTCAGGCATTTCTTGAATTCAGAGTTATCAAGTTCATCAAAAAATTTATTGAGTTTGTACTTATCATCATTTTTATCATCTCTTGTTATATCACCCCTTGTTTCTTCATTAAGTATTTCATCTATATCCTGTCTCTCCTTGAAAAATTCTTCAAAGGCCCTTTTGCTAAACTCAATTTCTCCTTTCCAGTTATTATTGTTGTCTCTGTGCCAGTAAAGTTTGTATCCCCTTATATCTGTATCATCATCGTCCCAGTGTTTTAAGTCTTTGGGAGTAGATGAACTATTCTGTTCTAAATAGTGTTGAAAGGCAGTTGGTTTTGGCTCTGACAAAATCTGGGGAGATGTCTCTTCAAGCAGGTAATTATTTTCATTTAAGATATTGGCATCTTCAAAAAATACCCTTGTTGCCCAGGCATTTTCTTTCCCAAATATTGCCTCTGCAAAGTCAATTTTGTCTGTATTTTCCTGTTTTATATGGTCTTTTATTGTTTTTTCATATGGCAGACGGAAAAAACCCGTATGCCCAAATGCTATTATTTTATTACTGGACCCATTATCAGTAATATAAAAACAAGGTATCCCCTCTTTGTATTTAGGACTCTTTACCATTTCAAGAAGATTTATCCTTTCATCTCGTTGTTTATCATTCTCGTAATTTGATACAACCTCTTCCTCTAATTCCATCTCGTTGTTATCAGGTAAATTTATAATCCATTGATAATGTTTTTTATTCCCTAATGGACCAGAAGCAATGAGGCATCCTTCTTTATAGGAATTTTGAGACGATAAGGAAATATTATTCACTCTATTATATTCTAATTGTACTTCTTTTTTACTAGGAAATGTTTTTTTAAGATAGTCCTTGTTAGCAGGTGGTTCAAACCAGATTTTTTTGTAGTCAAATACATTAAACACATGGGGACCTACTTTAAAAATTTTGTCTGTGATAAAATTTCCATTTATTCTATAAAACTGCCTACCAAGAGAATCGGTTTTTGCTGGTCGTATATAATATTTGTCATTTTTTTTGACTAACCAACCTGCTTTCATTTTAGGACTTATTATTATTCCTATTTTATTAGAAGATGAAAAATCAATCATTTTGCTCCGATATGTATTTCCTAAACTACTTGGATCTCCAACTGCACGGTAATATAATCTTTTGTCATCAAAAAAGGAAAATTTGCTGTAAGAGACAATTTCAATTAGCGTTCTTATCATTCCTCTTAAAGAACTTCCCGGAATTTTGGGTTTGCCATTAATTGAAAAAAATTCAGAGCCCTCACCTCTTATAAATAGTGGTGTTATTGTTTTAATTTTTATGTCTATGTATCCTGATAATCTGTTCTTATGAAATTTATTAAAATCATCAGGTAATTCTGGTGCAGAAACAACCTTTTTGTTAATAGGAATGAAATTGTATGGAGCACTCATTGTTTTCCTCCTTGTTATCTGGTAGTTCAAAATATTTTTTTGTATTTCTTCCTTTATATTTCCTCCCCTTTTCCAAAGGGTCAGGGGGAGATTTCTCTAAAATCCCCTCTAACCACCCCCACCTATATCCTCCCCCCTCATATGGGGAGGAATTAAATCCCCTCTAACCCCCTTTGTAAAAGGGGGGAATGGGGGGATTTATAAAAGGAGGGTTGGGGTGGATTTTTCTATCTTTTTCCCCTCGCCCCCTTACGGGAGAGGGCCAAAGGGAGATTTCTCAAGTCCCCAGTCCTGGGGATGTCCTTTGGGACTAATCAAATTGTCTGGATATGGATTTTTTATTGTTTCAGTCCCCAGTTCTGGGGATGTCCTTTGGGACGAAAAACTTGATGGAGTATAAATTTAAAGTGTTTCAGTCCCCAGGACTGGCGATGTCCTTTGGGACAAGGATGTTCCTGGAGATTGGGTCAAAGTATATTAGTTTCAGTCCCCAGTTCTGGGGATGTCCTTTGGGACAAAAAGTTCCTTATAATACAAAAGTTGTAGCGTTTCAGTCCCCAGTCCTGGGGATGTCCTTTGGGACATGTTTCCGAGGAAACACGAAAAATGATTCAAGTTTCAGTCCCCAGACCTGGGGATGTCCTTTAGGACTCTTCCTTTGAAAACCATTGATATTCAAAGGATGTATTGACAAAAATTTCTAATCTCCCACAAAATTGTCCCTTTTTCCCATTTTCCCCATAGGTTCTGAATAAAGTTTTCAAAGAGCAATTTTATTATATGTTTCACTTATTAATAGGGTAGATATCTACAAATCTGCTGTCAAAAAATCCTGCCTGTCCTATTTCATTATGTCTTATATAGTTTCTTGTTTTAAGCATAAGACGTCTATTATTATTCAATTTAAGGTTATTAAAAGGAACAATAAGTTTTATACCTCTATCTTCATAAATCTCACTAAAGCCATCCTGTAAATTTTTTGACTTTGTTCCCCATATTACTTGTTGTGCATCAATTACTTCTGTATTTTCACCTTCATTATCTATTCTTATTCTGCATTTATAAGTATTAGAGGATGACCTCCATATGAATATTTCTTTATCTTTATTGAAGGCACGCAATTGAAGAAGATGCGAAAAGTCAGGTGTCTTTCCATTATGAAAAATAAAATTTTTTTCAATTTTCCCAATAAAAATAGCATAATTTAGCCAGACCACAATATATCCATCAGAAATGTTATTTTTAATAAAATTCTCTATATTATTAAGGATATCTATCTTATCATCAGGTAGTTCTACTATACTTTTAATTTTTTTTATACAACCTATTTCATTGTCCATTTTTAACTCCAATTTTTTTTAAAAAGGCATTTACATAATTTTCAAGTTCTTCTTTATCTTCATTAGATACTTCAAGGTTTTCACCCTCCTGTCTTATTGTAATTTTTTTATCTCCTGCGTTAATCTCTGCCTCAATACCCCTTAAAACACCTCTGCCGATATTTTTTTCTCCACCAATAGGTAGGTCCTCATTCCACAGGTCTTTTAATACTAAAAGAATAAGTCCTACCTCCCAATTGCAGTAGTCAGTTATTTTTATTCTTATTTTAATTCTTTCATCTTTATGCCATATTGGCTTGCTTTCAAATAATAGATGCTGAATAACTCCACCTGTGAACCTATCAATTTTTATCCTTTTCTGCTCTTTTTCTTCTACATTTTCAATAATACTTTCCTCAAATATTACCTTACTTTTTATTGGTTCTTTATCAGATTTTTCTTCTGCCCAGCCAAATAGTTCATCTAAAAATTTTTCATCACCACCAAGTGTTTTTATAATTTTGACTGCCCTATTTCTTATAGTTCCCTTGATTGAAGTGCCGGAAAGGATAGGACTTCCTTTTGATTTAAGATGCGATTTATCAGAATCTCCAGTATATGAACCAATAATCAGAGAATTTTTTAAAGAAAATGTTGCTTCAATAATAATGTCTTTTTTTGATTTTTTATTTAATGGTTTGATTTCTTCCCAATTTTTATTAATTTGATTTTTTTGTTCTATTGTTTGCCAATTTTCTGACTTTCTAAATTCCAACCATTTATTTGTATCTTCTGGGAAATTAAATTGATATATTTTTTCATCTTTAAGTTTTATTCTTCCAAATCCCTTTGTAGTTAAAGCACCAATATAAATTTTTTCATTTTTCAGGTCTTCTATAATTGTCTTTATGACTTGAAGAAAGAGATTTTTGTAAAACCCATCTCTTATTGTTATTTCTCCATAAAGTGAAAATTCTGCACCTGGTTCCAATATCTCATATTCATATTTTTTGCCTGATTCTGCAATCCCTTTGTTGTTAATTTTTATTCCATCTCTTACAGTAATAAGAGGTTCATTTTTTAATATAAGGTCATCAATAATAAAATGGCTCTGAAAAAATTTGCCGTTTGTATTTTCACTTCCCCAGAAGTAATCAAGTTGTGTTTTATTAATGTCTTTTAAATCGGCTTCACTATAAAAATAGTTTCTTAATGCACCAATAAATGAACTTGCAGGAATATAGGGAATGTTTTTGTCATAACCTTTCATAATTTCGCTATCAACCAATTCTCCTTTACCTGTTCCTATAATAATTGGTGAGGTTGTTATAATATCCCCTGTAAAGATTATTTTGCCTGTAAGTTTATCCATTTTACTTTCCTTTTTTGTTTAGATACCTTGCCATTCTAAAAAATGTTAACCAGTATATCTTAAAGAGTTCAAACTTTTCATTATTATTAAGGTCAAATGGGAAACCCTTTATGAAACTACTATAAGGAGTTCGGAAGTTTTGTATTATCGGTTCAATAATGTCTATATTTTTCAAATTGTCCCATATTTTTATTTTTTGAAGTTCTTTTCCAGCAGGTTTATCCTTCATCTCTTTAAGTTTATCTTCAATATCTTTTATTTCTTTTGCATCCATTACTATTTTTTCTATTCTTCCTATTAAGGAATTCGTTATTTTCTTTTGATAAGTGTTTGCTTCCTTAATTGCTTCGTGTTTTATGTTTTCTATCAGTATATCCATAAGTATTGAGGTAAGAATTTTGTTAAATGTTGCTGATGTATTTCCTGTTTTCTTTAATTGTTCTTCATACTTTACACCTTTATATTGGCTTTTATCAGTCAGCCAGTTTATCTTTACTCTTCCAAATCCCAATTCTCTTTTTTCACCAATACCATCCCTTTCAAGTTCTGACAGTTTTTTAAGTTCAGGACTATTTTTTAATTTTATTTTGAATGATGTTCCTTCTTTAAAAGATATTTCTCTTTGTGTTTTACATTTCCATATACCCATAAATCCTTCAGAAAAATCAATATTTGCAAATGCTTTTTCTTCAATTTCTATTTCACCACCAGAAAAATATTGTTCAAGATATTTCTTCAATCTTTCTATTGAAACTTCCGGGAAACCATATTCATTGTATAGTATGATAGGAGAAATAGCAGTTAAGGTAAATTCTGTGTCAGTAAGATTTATTTTTTCAATTTCTTCAGGTTCGCCAAAAGAAAATTCTATCTCTCCATACTGGGCAGTTTTTGAACGACCTATATTTTCAGTAAATTTCTCCCCAAAACAATCCTTATTCTCCTCAAAACAATTCTTAATAAAAGAAAGGTAAGATACATCCCCTATTAAATATCCTTTGAATTCCTGTCCTTCATCTATTGATTCATAATAAAAAATACCTCCTTCAACACTATGACCCGCAGTTCTGTTTTCTCTTGTATTGTGGAAATAAAATCTTTTGTTGATTGCACATTTAACAATGTTATTACCATTATAATCAACAAAACCACCTAATGGCCTGGTTTTTTCTCCTGGTTCTTCTTCAAATAGATTATATATATTGTTTTCAGAAGGTAATTCAGTAGGTAGTGTTTCTGCTTTTTTGATGTGAATTGATAAAGGGGCAGGGTAAAACTCTTTTTCTTCTTTTGAAGGATAGGCAGGTGTTATGGTGAGTTTTCCATCAAGAAATAGTTCACGAAATACCTTGTCTTTATGTGCATCATTTCCCAAATTAAATTTCTTTATAAACTTATTTGCAAGGATACCTCTAATGAGGGTCCCTGGTATATATTCCTCAGTTGAAACAGTGTTCTGGTCTCCTGTCTGCTTTGTAATTATTATGGGAGACAATGTTTTTATAGTAAATGGAAGTTTTTTAATTTCACCAGTTTTGCCCTGACAGGAATATAATTCATTAGAAACTTCTTTTGTATTATTTTGTTGTGAAGGAATAGATGTTAAGTTTTTAATTTCTTTATCAATATCTACTATAGAAATTCCTTCTATCTCACATTTTATTTTACCAAGTCCCCTGTTTCTCCTCACTCCTATTCTTTTCAGGTTTATAACTGCAAGGAAAAGGAGGGACTTTTCATCATCTGTTATGTCTTTATCAGAGATTGTCCCTTCAAATTCTATAAATGGTTTTAGAACCCTGTAAGTTCTTAATGAATGGGGCTTTGCTACACCTTTTTCATTTATGGCTGTCTGTTGTCTTGTTTCAGTAAAGTATTTAATTATGTTTTCCTTTGATAAAACAAATCTGCTATTTTTATCTTTCCTTGCTTCTTTTATCAGTTCTGTTATATTTTTATAGTCCTTTATAAAAAGATTTGAAAATTTTGTTTTTCCTTCATTAGACCCTGTCCCAAAAATTGATTCAAGATAGTTGCTATTAGATATACCAAGTATTTCAATTATTTCTGTTGCACTTTCTTTTAATAGTCCTTTAATTCTTTTTGCTGGAATAAATGGTATTCCAAAATCATCAAAAATAATGTCGCTGTCTATAAGTACAGATGCTTCTCCTGAACCAACAAGTGTATAAGACAATGTTTTAATTTTTAGTTTCATTTTTCCCTCACAAAAGTTCTTTTGGATAAAAATCCATAAGTTCTATTATGTCAAAATATGGTGTTTTGTCGTTTACTCTTATATCTTCGCTATAAGGGGGAGCATAAGGAATTTCGTAAAAAGTGTACCCTTTAATGTCCATCTCTTTAACAAACATTTTTATTTCTGATTCAGATTTTGTTGTAACTTCCCGTAGTTGTTCTATTTTTGTTCTTGTCCAATTATTGAAAAATTTTATACCTCCTTTAAGATGGTAAATACTATTTTCCTGAGTGTTATTATCTATTCTATATGGACCAAAAGGCAATAGGCCATAAGGTATTTTAAAACTTCTTTCTCTGATTTCTTCAAGTGTTCCTGAAAAACCCCTTGAAGAGATAAGAAAATCAAGATATGAAGAATTTTCTTCTTTTCTTGATTCTTTTTTTGCATTTTCACATAGTTGTTCAGACAACTGATATGCACGGTAAAAAGGATATTTTGTCTTAACAATAGAAACCCCAGCACATGCAGAAAGTTTTTCTCCCTTGATTTGTTGTTCACTAAATTTGGTGATAAATTTTTCAGCAAGATAAACCCCCAACCTTCCATCACAAACAAAGGTAATATCATCACCACCTATTATAATTGGTCTTATTGGCAAAATGGTTTTACCATTTCCATCTGTGTGAAAATGGAAATTGTTTTTAGGACCCAATATTCTATTTTCAATTAAACCAACTAAATCTTCAATAGTTTCTTTAAATGCTTTCTGGGTATTTTCTTTAACTCTTATAGATAAGTTCCTTAGCTCTTTAAGGGTATTGCATTTTTCAAACCTCTTTCCCATGTTATTGCCGTCTATATGGACAACTGCTATATAGTTTTTGTGTTCTACCTGACCAAGTTTGTCAATCTCATTTGTGAAGGTATATGTCTCTCCAAGTTCATCTTTAAGCATATCTTGTATATGAGACAATGACTTTTCTCCTGCTTCTATTTTTACCTTTGAGACATTTGAAATCCATTTATCTTTATAATAAATTTCAGCAGATTCACCAGAAAAAGGACAGTCAGCAGTAATGCCATATTTTGGTAATGTTATTATAGGGAAATAGATGTTTTTATTTTTTTTCAGGTTTTTATGTATCTCTTTCATTGAATTTGTAAAGGAATTTGCAGAGTTGTTTAAATTGAAATTCGGATTTATTCCAAAAGAGGTTCTTAATCCAGGTGTTTTTTCCAACAAGATATTTGTGAAATTTTTAATAAATTCCTTATGTTTTCCATTATTTACTTCAAACAAAATAAGTGCATTGCCTCCACCAATATATCCAATACCATATGGGGAAAAGTTCATATAAGATGGATTGTTTTTCCAAGTATCTAAATTAGGAGAGGTACTATGAAAAGTTCTGAGTGCATCTTTCAAATATTCCTCATAAATTTGTTCAACAAGATATGATGCACCTACATTTTCTATAAGTTTGTTGCTTGAAAATATATAATTCTGAATTGATACTGTATCAATTAAAACGCCTACCATCTTATCCTCCTACGAAATCTTTAATTTTTGTCTCTATATCTTTTATGTCATCTTTTCCAAAAACCTTAAAATGTTCTTCTGCAGAACCAGTAATTCCCTGGATATCTTTTTCAAGTTCTAAAGCACTATTAGAATCCAATCCAGTAATTAGAACAGATTTGGCTTCATCTCCACCAATTTGTTTTGTCCTGTGTATTACTTCAAATCCCTTTGATTTACATAGATATTTTTCTATTTTTTTATTCCTGAAACCAGCAGTTGTAACAGATATACCAATCAGTTGGTAGCCCTTTATAAGAAAAACATCTAATTCAAAATTTCTGGTATTGGGCTTATTTGCTTGTAAACCACATCCATAACCAGTAATACCTTCTATGTTTTTCACCTTATCCAAAATATACCATTCAAGCCATTTCCCATCAAGAAAGTCAACTACACTGGTTTTGTTTTCAAGTGCTTTGTTAATATCTGACGGTTGGGGGGTCCAAAGAGTATTTTCATTTGTAATAATTTTTTTCTCATCAGGAAATGAATTAAGTATTTCCTTGATATTTGGGGTTAAACTTGTTGGAAAATTCCCAACTATTTTTGAAAGAGATTCTTTTTCAATATTTTCTTTAAATTTTTTAATTGTATCTATTAAATTTCCATCTTCATCATAAAAAATCTTGCGTAAATATTCATCTTTCCATTCTATAAATTCATTAATTTCTCCAGTATTTAAAAGATTTATAAGGATATTAAGTACCTTTCCAAAATCTTTTTCCATAAAGTATCTTACAGGTTCTTTTATATTATATCCATGTAAAGAAAGGAGTGTACTAATATCTAAAGAAACATAAGTTCTCATATCCCCTGTTTCAGGTTCAATTTTCCTATCATCATAAAGCAATTTATATGTTCTTGCATCAAGATAACTAAAATCAGCATAAGGGAATTTTTCCTTTATAAATTCGTGCAGACATGCTGCCATGACTTTTGTTCCACCTGTATAATTAAGATGAATTCTTTCAAAATTTTGGGATGAAAATAATTTTTGTAAATCAATACGGATATCTTCTACTAATGAGACATTAGAAAGGGGAAGAAATTGAAATTGTTCTTCTCTGCATCCATTTTTTATCAATTGTTCTTTAATAGATTCTGCGAATTTATAAGTTCCAGATTGGTTTATTTCACATCTTTCCTCAGAATAAACTAAACAGAACTGCCTATCTTTGTCTTTTAAATAGTCCGCTACAACATAATTAGGTAAAGGATTTGTTCCAATTATCAAAACAATCACTTTTATCTCCCGTAGTAAAGCATTAAGACAATTTTTATCTTTTCAACGCTTTCTCCAGGTATGTTTCTCCATATATTTGATAACTTACCCCAGGCGGTTCATAATAGAAAAAATCAACACCAATATCTTTTAAAAAATTTACTTGCTCCTGAAACCTATTGAAATTTTCTGCAATAAGTTTTTCATTATATTCTTCTCCTTGACAAAAAATAGCAGTGATTTTTGCTCCTTTTAAAACATTTAAACTCTCTGGATTAGGTTTAGGACGGTTTAGTTCATGTATCATATCCGAATAATATATAGCCCTTACAGATGGGGGTTTTTTAAACTTGCTTAAATACCGAGCCATATATTCATATGTTCCATATATATCCGTCATATTTTCACTATATTTTTCTATCGGTATATTTTCTAAATTGTTTAATATCTGCATTATTTCACTCCATTTATTACCTTTTAAAGGGAATTCATAAAGTTTATCATACCCTTTCTGTCTTCCAGTTATCTTTCCAATAACAAAATAATAATTTTTCCAATAAAGACGAAAATTTTTCCCACTTATAATTCGTGCTATTCCAGAAGATAGGTCTTTTACTGCCCACTCTTTATAATTTATAAGTTTACCCAGATTATCATATCCAATATAACTATTGGTCACATCAATCCAGACAAAAACAATTTCTGAAGAATATGCTGGCGGACAGGTAGAGAAAATATTTAACCCTATTAACGAAAAAAAAATAAGAAATTTATATTTTTTTATTTTCATCTTTTTTCTCAACAATCTCTACATCTATAATTTTATTGTTTTCATAGACGATGTTTTTCTCTTTCCTGTTTTTATAAAATTGAAAAATAGGGTCTATAAGAAAATAACACCAGCAAGCTATAACTATTATATAAAATAAAATCATTTTTATGCTTTTAAGAAGGTATTTACCGACAGGAGAAAACCATTTTAACATCGTACCGCAAAGTGTTCTCCCATATGGTAAAGGAACTTTCCATTCCGGCATAACAAATGGTTTTTTATAAAATTGAAAACTAAAAATTCCACAAATGACAGGAATAACAACTGTAACCCATCCCATTGCTTCAGGAGGGATATTAGAAGTGAGTGATTCTAAAGAAAATGTTTTTGAAGCAGGCCCAAATAGTCCTCTTACTAATAGTTCTCTTTCAACTTTTACTGCTTCAACATTATAATTATAGTCTACTAAGAAAATTTTGAATAAACCATAACTGATAATAGGAACCAATATTAAACCTAAAATTAAATTTTTTAAGGATGCTCTTTTTTCATCGGGAGAAATTGTTTTGTTTTGGTCTGGAATTCGCAGTTTAAGAATATTATCAAGCAAATTATTACTTAAAACCATAAGGAATACAATAAATCCAATATTTTCTGTAAGAACAATTCCTGTTGACCTTATAATTGAATTTGTTCCGCCGCCCTGCATACCAGAAACAGCCCAGTAGACAACAACAAAATTGATGATTATACCGGCAATTTGAATTAGAACTTCTGGTCTAAAAAGATATTCTCGTAATACACGGCCAATAAAAAGTAGAAGAGCAAAAAAATAACGAATACACTCCCATATTATTATTACAAATGGAGAAATCAAAAGAAGGAGGAAAAGGATAACCAACCAGGCAATATAATATATACTTTTAAAAATGTGATAAATAATAAGGAATGGAGCTGTAATAAACCATGGTTTTTTCCCTTCACCAATTAAGGTTTCAGTAATTTTAGATACAGGGTCTAATTTCCCAAATTCTTCTCCAAATTTCTGCAAAAGAGAAACGACAAAATTAATTATAGTCCACCCGATTATCCATTGCCAAACCACCGATAAGTGAGAAAACCATTTAATCATAAATTTCCCCCCTTTTGAACTATATTAAAACATCAAAAAAAATTGAAAATTCTCTTTTATCCTTTCCTTTTGTTTTTAATTTATCACTTTATTTATTTTTGTCAAGAGGAATGTTATTACCATGTGATTATGTGACAGTTTTTACCAAATAAAAATATGACATTTCCACTGGCCCACCCGTAGAGGGCCCTCATTTTTAACTACGAATTATGAACTATGCCCGAGAGATGAGAAGTGAAGGGTAAATGTTTTTACTATATATATTATATACTGTGCTGTGCAGTTTTTTTAATTTTTTCTGATTCAAATAGACCTTTTTGTTTGTATGAGTTAGACATACGGGTAAAAATTTTTTCATAAGGGGGTCAAGAAAAATTAAGGATGCGAAGAAAAGGATAAAACCCTCCTTGATATTGAAAAACAACAGTTCTCTATCTAAATTGAGGACTTTGCACCATCAACTGCTAAAACATCATAAAAAGCAGGTTTTATCTTGAATTTCTCAAAATAGGCACTTTCAAGTTTTTCTTTGAATTCTTCTATAATTATTTTTTTAATCAAAACAATACAGCATCCTCCTAATCCTGCTCCTGTTAATCTACTTCCTGCAACACCTTCAAAATTTTTTGAAAAATCAACTATAAAATCAAGTTCATTGCAACTTACATTATAGAGTTCTTTTAAACTTTTATGAGAAGAATAAAGAAGTTCACCAAATTTCTCAATTTCTCCATTTTTCAAAAGTTCAACACTTTTTTTAACTCTTTCATTTTCTTCAACAATATGTTTACCTCTCCTGTATTCTGTTTGTCCAATTAAACTTTTATATTTTTCAAGTATTTTAAAATCAACTTGACCTAAATTATCAATATCTACAAATTTTTTTATAATATTCACAACCTCTCCAACTTCTTTTACTCTTTCGTTATAAACAGAATTTGAAAGTGTTCTTTCTTTTTTTGTATCAACAAGAAGTAATTGATAATCACCTGTTTTAAATGGAACATAAGAATAATTTAAGTTATTGCAATTAAGAAATATTGCATTATCCTTTTTCCCTAAATAAATAATAAACTGGTCCATAATTCCACAATTCACTCCAACAAAATTATTTTCAGCACACCGTGCAATGTTTATAACTTGAATATCGGGAATTTTTATATTGAAAGTTTTCATCAAAATAGAAATTGTTCCAATCTCAACAGAAGCAGAAGAACTCAAACCACTACCAACAGGAATATTACCCCCATAAGCAACTTCAAAACCTGAAATGTCAATTTTACTTTTTTCAAATTCCTTTATTACTCCAAAAATGTAATTAGCCCATTTTTTTTCTTTATTAAATTTTATATCTAGAATATCAACTTCTAAATAATCATCATAATTAAAAGAATAAATTTTAATTTTTTTATCTTTTCTTTTCCTTCCACAAAAATATATGTATTTATTTATTGCAATTGGTAGTACATAACCACCCTGATAGTCAGTATGTTCTCCTATTAAATTTACTCTTCCTGGTGATTTTATATTAAAAATATCACCATCCCCAAAAATTTCTATAAATTTTCTTTTAATCTTTTCTTTCATAGAATTGCTCCTTTTATAAAAATTTTACTATCTTGTATTTTTAATGTAAAATAATTAGTATAATATTCAATTAGAGAAGTAGAGAAACAAATAGTGAGAAAAGGAGAGAAATGGAAAAAAAGATTGAAAAACAATTATCTTTACCATTTAAACATGCTTTTGGAATGAGTATAAGAAATATAAAAATAAGATTTGGAAGAGCAATAATTATTACTATGTCTATACTTTTAGGAATTGCTTTTTTGATGTCTATTTTAACAGGCAATGCTTTAACAATGTCTTTAATTCAAAATGGACCTGAAGAAATAAGAATTCTTTTGCAAAAAAATATTGAAGAAGTTAAAATAAGGCAAGTATGGCTTGTATCTCTTTCACTTCTTGTCTGTGTGGTTGGAATTATAAATTCAATGCTTATGTCAGTTACAGAAAGGTCAAAAGAAATTGGAACAATGAAATGTTTAGGAGCACTTGATAGATTTGTTATGGAACTTTTTCTTTTAGAGTCATCAATTCACGGAATACTTGGGTCTTTACTCGGTAGTATAGTTGGGATAGTTGTAATGACACTTGTTTATCTTATACAATATAAAGGACTGATTTTAAAATTATTTCCATTTGCAGTAATAGGTAAATATCTCTTGTTTTCTGTCATTTTGGGAACATTTCTTGCAGTTATTGGTGCTTTATATCCTGCATATGTCTCTGCAAAAATGGAACCAGCAGAAGCAATGAGAAGAGAAGTTTAAAGGAGGAGAGAAAATGCCAAAAGAAACAATAGTTAGAACAATCGGGTTGAAGAAAAATTATATGTTAGGAAGGGTAAAACTTGAGGTCTTAAAAGGGATAGACATTGAAATTTTAAAAGGTGAATATATCTCAATTATGGGACCATCTGGAAGTGGTAAAACAACTCTTTTTAATATGATTGGTGGACTTGATAAACCAACAGAAGGGAAAGTTTATATTGATGAAGTTGATGTTGCTCAATTAGATGCTTATGAACTTGCCTGGTTAAGATGCAGAAAAATTGGATATATTTTCCAGACATTTAATTTAATACCTGTGATGAGTGCTTTAGAAAATGTCCTTTTGCCAATGATTTTTGCAGGGATGACAACTGATGATGCAAGAGAAAAAGCAAAGAATTTACTTGAAACTGTTGGACTTGGAGATAGATTACATCATAAACCATTTGAACTTTCAGGAGGTCAACAACAGAGAG
Organism: bacterium; assembly: GCA_035370465.1. NCBI lineage: Bacteria > bacterium. The sequence goes on from DAOOVW010000018.1 coordinate 20,029, forward strand.
TAGCAGTTGCAAGAGCACTTGCAAATGACCCTGCTATAGTTCTCGCAGATGAGCCAACTGGAAATCTTGACTTGAAAACTGGAAAGGAAATTATAAATTTATTAAGAGAAATGAACAGAGAAAAACAGGTCAGTATTATTACTGCAACTCATGATTTAAAGATGTTAGATGTTTCAGATAGGGTTATATGGTTAAGAGATGGAATAATTGAAAGAGTTGAAGATAGAGAAAACATTAATATTAAAGTAGGAGAAGTTGAAGGAGAGGAAATATAATTTTGAAAACAATTGTATTGGTTGATAGTTCAAAAGTTGTACAATACAAAAGAGTTGGAAAAACAATTTTAAATTGCTTAGAACATTTTGGGATATGGTATGAAATAATTGATTTGAATTGGGCAGGAATTTCTTATGAAGAAATTCATAATAATGTTTCTGTTATAATTTTAGGGCAGGAAGGAATTAGCAGTTCAATTTCAGATACAGATTTCTCTTTAATTTTAAAAAGTGTTGAAAATGGAACTGGACTGGTGATTTTTGATGGTTATTTAAATAAATATTCAGAAAAGTTTTTAAAAACAATTGGAATAGAAAATTTTTCCTCAAAAAAAACACAAACCGTTTCTCTTGAAAAAAACTGGATAACAGAAATATCACCAGATGTTGTTTATTTAAAAAGAGATACTCTTCACTACTGCCCATCTGTGAAAAGTGATTGGGATATTTTTATGAAAAATGAACAGGGTAATGGCTGTGGATTTTTTAGAAAATATGGGAAGGGAAAAATTATCTTCTGGACAACATTACCTTCAATTTTTTTAGATGAGTATTTAGGACATACAGAAGGACTTGATGGTGTTTTCTTTCGGTCTATTATATGGACCTCTAAAAAACCATTTATAACAAAAACAATGCCTCCATTTGTTACGGGGAGAATTGATGATGCTTCTGGCTCAGGAAGTCCAGTAAGTAAATATCCTGAGACAGTTAATGGTTTAAAATATTTAGATATCTTGAATAAATACAAATTTATACCAAATATTGGTCTTTTCATAGATGATTTAAAAGAAGAAGATGATAAAAAAATAAGAGAAAAACATTATGATGGATTAGCAGAATTTTCTCCACATGCCTTTTCTGACCCTGAAAATAAAAATGAATTTCCAATTTATCTTAAACATAGTGGGGAAGAATTTTCTGATAGTGAATTAAAAGAAAATTTTGAAAAAGTGGATATTAAATTTGGGAAAATTGGAATAAACATTTCAAAAACACTAAATGCACATTTTGGAGAAGTGGGATTAAAAACATTTCCTTTTTTGAAAGAAAGAGGTGTTAAATATTTTATGAATTCAATAAGAGTTGGGAAAAGATGGGATGACCCTTTATCTAAAATCTGGGAAATTAAACCTTATAATAAGCCGTTTTTTTCATTAGGTTATATTCCAGAAGATGAGTATTTCTTTAATGTAGAAGCATCACCACCCAAAATTGACATTAGTGCTTCTGCCCTTGATTCAGAAAGTCCTGATTTTGATTTTCTTTATGGCTGTACTACTTTCTGGAATGAAAATAAAAAAGTAGAAGTGGAAAAAGCAGCAAAAAGAGGTATTTTCAAGATACAAAGAGGACTTGAAAATGGTTTTTTTGGTTCTCTTTCAACTCATGAACAGAGAATTTCTAATGTTCCAATTTTACAATTTGAAAACATAATTTCATCTATTTCTAATGAAATAAATAAAATGTCTGTAATTTTCAAAAGTTATGATTTTATTTCACAATATGCAGAAAGCAGAGCAAATTACACAATAGATAAAATAGAAATAACAAATAAAATTTCTATTGTTCTAAAAGGTGAAAATAAAGTTGAACAACTTCTTTATCTTTTCACTGAAACAAATGGACTGCCAAAAACAAGTTTTTTAAAAGTGCCAACTTTTCAAAAACAAATTATTTTAAATTTTTCTATTTGATTTAACATTTACGGAGAAAAAATGGGGAAATTAAAAATAGGTTTTATTGGATGTGGTTCTATCTCTTATGGACATTTATATCAAATAAAAAAAATTGAGGATGTTGAAATAACCGGTGTTTTTGACCCTAAAAAAGAAAATGTTAATAAATTTTTATCCGAAGCAGGGGAAGGTAAAATTTTCACTAGTGAAGAAGAACTTATTAAAAATGTAGATGCAGTAATTATATGTTCTCCTCATACATCACATTTTCCTCAAATAAAAACTGCACTGGAAAATGGAGTTGATGTTCTTGTTGAAAAACCAGCAGTTGTTAATTATGAAGAAGCAATTAAATTAAGAAAATTGATTGAAAAAACAGGTAGAAAAGTTGTAGTTGGTTATCAAAAGCATTATATGGAATTACCTCTATCAGTTAAAAAAATTATTCAAGAAGGGAAAATTGGAAAAATTTTATTTTTAAGTGGATTCCTTTCTCAAAACTGGATAGAAGGAATTACAAAAAGTGGAAGAATATGGAGATTTGACCCTAAATTTTCAGGGAAAGGGCAACTTACTGATTCTGGAAGTCATTTTATAAGTATGCTGTTTTGGATAACATCTCTTACTCCTGAAAAAGTTGGTGCTTTTATTGAATTTTTTGATAAAAAAGTTGATATTAATTCTTCATTTACAGTTAAATTTAAAGAAGGAGCACTTGGCAGTTTCAGTATTCTTGGTATTGACCCGTCTTATAGAGAAGCACTAATGATATGGGGAGAAAAGGGATTAATAAAGTTGAGTTTATTTGGAGAAAACTCATATATTCATTACAATGGAGAAAAAGAACCAAAAAAAATTTCAGTCTCAAAACCAACAATTATTTCTCCTGTTGATGACTTAATAAAATGTATAAGAGAAAATAAAGAACCAGAAACAGACATTTCTGTTATAGAAAAAGTTGCCTTACTTTCAGATAAAATTTATGAGAGTTTTAATAAAGAAAAAATTGTAAATTGTTAAAAAAAATTTATTCAGAAAAGATAACCTATGGATATATTGAAAATTAATTGTGAAAAAGTATGTGATTATCTTGTTTCATTTTTAAAAGAAGAAGTAAGTAAAATTGGTTTTAATTCTGTTATTTTTGGGTTATCAGGTGGACTTGATTCTTCTCTTGTTGCCTTTTTATGTAAAATGGCTTTTGGAAGAAATAATACTTATGGGATAATACTTCCATATAAAGATACACCAAAAGAGTCAGTTGACCATGCTTATCTTATTGGTAGAACTTTGGGAATAAGACATTTGAGATTTAATATCACTCCTCAAATTGATTATTATTATAAAAATTTCCCACAGGCAACTAAATTAAGAAAGGGAAACAAAATGGCAAGAGAAAGAATGAGTATACTTTATGATCTATCTTCTCATTTTAAATCACTTGTTGTTGGGACAAGTAATAAAAGCGAAATATATTTAGGATATGGAACATTACATGGAGATACTGCTTATGATATAAATCCTGTTGCTGACCTTTACAAGACACAAATTTATCAATTATCTGAATATTTAAAAATACCAGAAGAAATAAGAATAAAAAAACCAAGTGCAGAATTATGGGAAGGACAAACAGATGAGGAAGAATTGGGATTTTCCTATGAAGTTGCAGATAAAGTTCTTTTTTATTCTTTTGAAAAAAATATGAAACAACAGGATATTATGAAAGAAATTAAAATTGATGAAAGGACTTTTTTGAAAATTATTGAGAGAGTAAAAAAATACGAGTTTAAAAGAAAACCACCTTTAATGGCAAAAATACCTGATGAAATTAAGTATTAATAGAAATTAGAAGTAATATTACTGCCTGATTTTGTTCTTTCGATTGCTGTTTGAATTCTTTCTTTTAAATCGGAGATTTCAATTGTATTTGTGTTTTTATCAATTGTTAAATTTATTGAATTTCTTAAATGTACTCCTTTTATTAAATACTGTTTATTCTCCTTTTCACCAAGAAGCCCTTCAAGTGTTAAAAAATTATTTTTAAGTGTTATTTTCATACCCATTTGTCCATAATAGAAATTAGAACTTCCAATTGTTTTTATAGGATTTCCTCCTGCAAGAGTTGCAAAGAAATTTACTGCACCAAAATTCATAATTTGTTTTATTCCTTTTTTTCTTACTGACAATATTTCACTTTCAATAATATAATTTTCATCTTCTTTTTCAAAATTGCCATCTACATTTACTATTCCAGATATATGGATTTCTTTTGTAAGGGATAAAATAAGTTTTTCAAGATTCATTTCTTTTATTGAAAAATCAAAATTTAATTTTTCACCAATTTCATAATTTACTTTTCCTTTTCCATCATAAAATAAAAAGGTAATATAACCATCATTTACTGAATTCAAATTTCCATTTATGTTTTCAATTTTCAAATTGTCATAGGATAAATTCTCACAGGTAAGTGTGCCAGGAAAAGAAATTTCTAAATTTTGAATATGGTAATTATTAAAGTCAAAAGAAGAAACAAACAGGTTTAAGTTACCAGTTGTTTGAAATTTTTTTTTACTTTGCTTAAAGAGAAATGATTGAAATTTGCAGTTCCACCAGATATATCAATTTTATATTTTTCTCTTATATCCTCTGGCAAAATTCTTAGCAATTTTTCTATTTGTATTTTCTCTCCAGTAAAAGAGAGATTGAAATTTTCATTATCTATTTCTCCCCAAAACCTTAATTCATTACTATCTATAAAAGCAACTCCTCTTTCAATTTCTCCTTTTTTTTCTGTTGGATAGAAACACCCTTTTAAAAGAACAATTATCCCTTCACCTTTTTCAACTTTTAATTCTTCAACTTTAATATCAAAATCAATTCTTTGTTTCTCATCTTTTTTATATAACATTATATTTCCTGAAACATTACCTTCTAAATTAACTTTCAAATTAAAAAAACTACATACCTGTTTTATATCAATTTTATTACATTTTACTATTACATCCTGGTCTGTTTTTCCCCAGTTTTTCAAATTTCCCTGTACCTGTATATCACCAATTTCTTCAATTTTTATATTTGTATTTTCTATATTCACATTTCCACTTTTTATATTTCCTGATATAGTCCCATTTATTGTAATATTTCGCTCCTGTTGTTGATTTCCTACCTCTCCTGGTCCTGCAAAAGACACTTTTGTAAAAGTAGGTTTGATTTTAAGTTCATTTAATAAAATAAAAAAAGCATTTTGTTTATATGATAAATTCTTTATTTTTGCCCCGGAAAAAGAGAGGTCTATATTTTCAATTTTTAATGGGATGTTAGATAAAGAAGATAATTTTTTATTTATAATTCTTTCAGCAATTTTTAAAGAGATAAAAACGAAAAATACCAAGAAAACAACTATTGATATAACAATTTTTTTTCTTTTTTTCATTTTAAATATTTTCCAAAAAATTCAAATGCTTTTCTACCTGAAAAAGAATGTTCTCCTGGAAAAATTTCAATCCATAAGTTATTTTCAACTCCTGCAACTTTATAAACATTTTTTATTTTTTCATGTGCCTTTTTAGCTGAATCAATCCAGAAACATGTATCATTAACTCCTGATTCAATTAAAAGTGGTTTTGGACATATACATCCTATTACATCTCCAACATCTGCATATTTATAAAGAAAAGGAACAATCTGACTTCCACAGAAGTTTGGTCTGCTTATTGCATAGTGTAAAGTCGTTGTTGCATAACATATTATATCACCTGTCTTTATTCTTTCATCAAGAAGAGTTAAATAAGTTGCCATTGTCCCACCAAAGGAAAGTCCCATACAACCTATTCTTTCTTTGTCCACCTCTTCTCTTGTAAGTAAAAAATCAATAACCCTCATACCATCAAAAATATTTGCTCCAAGTAAAGTCCTTCCAAGTATGAGATGTTGAAGAAAATATACATTACATTTATCTCTTCCAGGAAAAAAAGTGTCCTGATATCCCCCTCTCTCTCCGAAACCACGCCAGTCAGGACATATAGTTATAAATCCATTTTCAGCCATTTGCTGTCCATAATTATAGTTATGCATTTTTATATTATTTATAATATCTGGATTATTATTATGAACACCAGCAACAGGGTCTTTTCCATAAGAGCCATGCCCATGGCAGCATAAAATTGCAGGGTATTTCTTCTTGTTTCCTTTCGGAATTAAAAGATATAAAGGGACAAAACAATCTTTTTCTGATTGTATTATCCATTTTTCTCTTATAAATTTTTCTTTTTCCTCAACTGATAAGAGTTCTGGATTTAAGTCAGATGGGGTTGGAAATTCACCTAATAATTTTTTTATTTTTTTTATTAATTTTTCTTTCCATATAAAAACATCTTCTTTTGTTTTCCCCTTAAATTCTAATGATGGCTTAATTTTTCCTGCCCATTTTTCAATAAAATTATCAATCACAACAGGACTATCAAATTTATTTGGCATTTTCCCTCCTTTTTTTTATTTTAACTTAAAAGGTAAAAAACTTCAACTTCTTTTATCAAATTTCAATAATTTCTGAACAATAAAAAGAAATTGCAGAGACAATTAATATCATAGTGCATGAAAATATGGAAATTCAGGATTATATAATTTTTGTACTCGAGGAAGAACAAAACAATCATACAGGAATTAAATTAATACTTGCTGTTTCATCCATAAAACTGCCCGCTCCATTGTTTCTTCTGGGGTATAACTTGGTTTATAACCAAGTTTTTGTGATATTTTTCTAATGTCAGGGCACATATGAGCCTTAAAATGAAAATTTGCTCCTGGGTCAGGATTTATTTTTGTGCAGTATTCTTGCCAACTATACCATTGTATAGGAATTTTCACACCATAGATTTTTTCGTATGTTTGAACAAAATTTAGAGATGTAATAGCGTATGCAGAACCGACATTAAAAATTTCATCAGCTGCTTTTTGTGATTTTAAAACAGCAAGGAAAAATGCTTTTGCTACATCTTCAGCATCACAGGGACCAATTAATGTTTGACCTGGCTCAGGTAAAGGGACAGGATATCCTTTTTTATGGTTTTGATGATTTTCAATGTTTCTATCTCCATAACAGTCTAGGGGAATTTTTCCAGGACCACAGATATTCGGTGGCATAATAGCAGTAAAAATAATTCCTTCTTTTTTAGCAGTATTTTTTAATTCAAGCATCTCTGCATACCTTTTTGCATAGTTGGAGAAAATACAGGGTGATTGTGTTTGTTCAGGAGTTGGGACAATTTTGGACTCCCCAAACATCCAGACAGAACCACATAATATGAAATGTTTACAGTAAATTTTAGATGTTTCATAAACTAATGGCGCATAAGAACCAAGAATATCAACTACTATTTTTGGCTTTATTTCTCTGAAAAGATTTTCCCATTCAATTTTGTTGTTATCATAATTTTTTTTTACAAATTTTATTCTAAAATTTTCTGGAGTTTGTTTAATTCCCCTCGCAACTACAAATATCTCATAATTCTCTCGTAAAAGAAATTTAACAAGGTTTATTCCTATATGGCCAGTACCTCCGATTATGCAAATTCTCATAATATTCTCCTCTGTTTAAAAATCAAATCTATCCACTTTATATTCGGGCTATTTTTGTTTTTATTTATTAAATTTAATTATCTAAAAATGTCGAACTTCTACTATTTCTCGAAAACAACATATGCGTTCAGTAAAATTGTGCTATAGCAGGTCGTAAAACTTTTAATATTTCTACTATGCCCTTTTTCTTCCCGCAAAGAGGAGAGGATTTAGGTGAGAGATATTATTCATTTTTTATTGCCCCTTCTCTGTACTTTTATACCTATTCCAACTGTTCTATGGAGGTTCTAAAAATATAATAGCATTTGTTAAAAATTTTGACAAAATTCTAAATTGTGGTTTAATTTTAATATGATAAAAAAATTTAAATTTATATGTGAACCACAAGTTTTTTATGGGAATAATTCTGTTTCTTTACTTCCATCAATTGTTAAAGAAACAAAAAGAAAAAAATTACTTGTTGTTGTAGATTCAAACTTCTCAAAAACAAGTTTTTTCAGGGATATAGAAAAAAAACTTTCTGGTGAAAAAATTGATTTCGTTGTTTTTGATAAAATTTCTGGTGAGCCAACAACTGATATTGGAGATGAATGTGCAGAATTCGGGAAAGAAAATAAATGTGATATTGTTTGTGGAATTGGCGGAGGGAGTAGTTTGGATGTTGCAAAAGCATCATCTGTTATAATTACAAATGGCGGATGTGTAAAAGATTATCAGGGATTAAATAAAGTCCCTGGACCGGGACTGCCTAAAATAATGATACCAACAACTGCCGGGACAGGGAGCGAAGTTACATTTACTGCTGTATTTATTAGAGAGGATACAAAAGAAAAAGGTGGAATAAATAGTCCATATCTTTATCCTGAATATGCAATACTTGACCCTGTCCTGACAGTTTCTTTACCAACAAATATAACATCCTCAACCGGGCTTGATGCTCTTTGTCATGCAATAGAAAGTTATATTTCAAAAAATTCAAATTTCCTTTCAGAATCTATCTCTCTTTGTGCTATAAAATATATCTGGGAAAATTTACCAATTGTTTATTCAAAAGATGAGGACTTAAAGGCAAGAGAGAAAATGCTTTATGGCAGTTTTCTTGCAGGCCTTGGACTTGTAAATGCAGGGGTAACTGCTGTACATTCTATATCTTATCCCTTGGGAGGTGTCTATAGAGTTCCACATGGAGTTGGAAATGGACTTCTTCTCCCTTATGTTTTAGAATTTGATATTAAAAAAGATATTTCTTATACTGTTGAAAGGAAATTATCTTCAATTGTTGATATTGTTAGAAGTGACTTCAAAGGAGATGAAAAAGAAAAAGCAAAGTTTTTAGTTGATGAAATAAAAAATTTCCTTAAATTATTCAAAATGCCCAAATTAAGGGATTTTAATATTGATAAAGAAAATTTCTCAAAACTTGCAGAAGATGCCTTAAAGGTCTCAGTTCCTATAATGAACAACCCTGTTGCAATAAAAAAAGAAGATATAATTGAAATTTATAATAATGCCTATTAATCAAATCTATATTTATCCTCTTCAACCCAGACAATCTTCCACTTTTTCCCTTCTTGCTTAAACTTAATTAAAAATCTCCCTGCTTCTTTTATAATTTCACCAGAAGGACTTATTGCTTTTCCTTCGCCAAATATTTTAACAACCGCAGTTTTATCAAAAATTTCTATATTCAAATTTCTAATAGAAATATCCACTTTTTGATAATTTTTGAGAATATTTTTGACTAAAAAAAATAATGTTCCCCAGGTATTTCCATATTCATCTCTATATTCAAAAGAAAAATGTTTCATAAACTCAGTATAGTTATTATTTTCTATTGCTTTTTCTGCTATTTTAATTGTCTGTTTTATTCTATCTTCTTCTGATATAAAAATAAATTTTTTTAATAAAAGAAAAATACAAATTAAAATTAAAAAATATACAAAAAATTTTTTTATTTTACCCATATTACTTTTCCTATAATATTTTTAATAGAGACATCAACTAACAAGTGTTGTGAAATATCCATATCTCTGTTATCTCCAATTACAAAAATATATCCCTTTTTAATTTTTATTTCGGGCATATTCCAGTTATCATTTTTATTTATCACATAAGGCTCTACTAACTTTTTCCCGTTTATAATAACATCCCCATTTATTATTTCAACTCTTTCGCCTTCTTTTCCAATAACTCTTTTTATAAAATAAACATATGGTCTATCTGATGTTCTGAAAACAACAATTTCTCCTCTTTCTGGTTCTCTGAATTTATAAATAATTTTATTAACAAAAATGATTTTGTTATCTGAAATCGTTGGCTTCATACTTGGACCAAATGTCTTAAATGGCTGAATTAAAAATGCCCTTGTAAGAAATAAAACTAAAATCAGACATATCCAGAAAAATATTCTTTTTAAGGAAGGGATTCCCATCTCCACAATTTTATCCATTCTTTTAAGTATTTACCAGCAATTTCTTTATTTCTTAATATTAAAATTGTCTCATAATTTTTCCTTGCTGATACTGTTGGATTATAAGAGCCAGTTATTACTACTTTTTCATCTATTACAAAAAACTTATCATGAAGAAAACCAGCCATATTATTTTTTCTGACATTTATTCCATAATCATTTAATATATAAAATGTGGAGTAATTTGATGTATTATATCTTTCAAAAATCCCATTTATATCTACACCTTTCTTTTTTTTGTCTATAAGATGCCTTGCAATATTTTCTGATGAGAAATAAAAATGTGAAAAATAAATAGAACTTTTCGCTTTTTCAATTTCTTCAATTATTTTTTCTTCTAAATTTTCTTCAGGAGAAAAATAAATTTCCAATGTTTCACTTAAAAAAGGACTTTTATTATTTTCTTTATTATTCCATAATGAAAAAAAGTTTTCTTTAAAATACTCAGAGATATTTTTATCTTTGATTATAAGAAAATTATTATGAAAAAGATGAAAATCATTTTTAGTGAAATTTCCAGAACCAATAATTGTTATCTCATTATCAATAATTATAAATTTTGAATGAAAGAGATTACTCCCTTTATAGACCTGAATACAACTTTGTGAAAATGGCAAATTACTTTCTTTCCCAATAAATATTTTTAATTCATCTAATTTTTTATTCTTAAGAATTTCTATTATTTCTTTATAATTAAAATTATAACTTGCAATAAAAATTGAATTTTTTGCCCCTTTAATTACCTTTAAAATTTCTTCATCTGCTTGTTTTGACGGAGTAAAATAGACTGAAATTGAAGATAAAATTGAGTTTATAAGGATTATAAAGATAAACAAAAATTTTCTCATAAAGATATTATAAAACAGGAATTAAAGATGTAAAATTTTAGGACTTTTTACTTGAAAAGTTTTCTATAAGTGATTTAGTATTTTCTCTTAAAATTTTCTTCTTTACTTCATCAGGTATATCAGAAAGTAAAATAG
>DAOOVW010000019.1 GCA_035370465.1 bacterium
CTGGCCCTGGGGGAGGGCCGGGTCCCACTATTCCTTTCTTCCTTCTTTTTTCCTTTTTTGTAACATTTTCATTTGGCAATTTGTAACATTTTCACTTGGTAATAACAATTCATTGACAAAATATTTTAAATGGGTATAATTTTGTAAATGGCTATAATAAGTATAGGAAATAAAATAAAAAAATTAAGAGAAAATAGAGGAATACATTTAAGAACTCTTGCAGAAAGGGTTGGGGTTTCACCTTCTTTTATTTCCCAACTTGAAAATAATAAAACATCTCCGTCGCTTGTAACATTAAAAAATATAGCAGATGCACTTGGAACAACAGTATCTTTTTTAATTGGAGATGAAAAAAAAGAAACAGAAACACCTGTGATGAAGAAGGAAGAATGGATTTTTCAACAAATGGGAGAAGGTATTAAAATGTTTTATCTCACTTTTCCCGACCCTTATAAACAAATTGAACCACTTTTGTTTGTAATGGAAAAAGGGGCAAGTTCTGGTGAAAACGTTTATCAACATTTTGGACAAGAGTTTGTGATGGTTTTAAATGGAAAACTTGAAGTTACATTGGCAGAAAAGAAATATGTAATTCATAGTGGAGATACTATTTATTTTAATTCATATATTCCACATAAGTTTAAAAATGTTCATAAGGGAGTTACAAAAGTTGTATGGGTAGATAATCCACCCACATTTTAATTTTTTTTGACTTTTTGTTAAGTATATATTAAAATATTAAATGAAAATTAAAAGGAGGTAAAAAATGGAAGAATTATTGATTAGTAAAACAAAGGGTTTGACAGAAGAGATAGAGTATTTTGCTAATGAGATTATAGGCATGAAAGATACGGATAAGATGCTTAAAAGAATTGGCGATGAAATGAAATATCAGAATTATGATTATGTTGAGGAAAAAGAAAAAATGGTTTGTGGGGAAATAAGCGGAATTAAAAAGGAAGGTAGTTTTTACTTAATATCTGATTTAGGACAGGGAATTGAAGCAAATGGTATTCATAATGGAGTTATTACATCCATTTTTGTTGGGGCTCTTATTAAGAGATGTTTATTGCCTTTAAGGAATGATTTGAATGTTATTATTTCTGATGAGGAAATTGAAAAATTATTTCAAAAAATTTCCTATAAAGGTGCAAAAGGAATAATAATTTGCAAGCCAACAAATTATCAAATTTATAAAATCAACAAAGAAAAAGATAATTATGAGAAGTTAAATGGTTATTATTCTTTTGTTCACACATTGGTTTCTACTCTGGAAGAAGAAAGATATGAGACAGTTTTGAGAGAAAAAGAAATGCCAGTGACAACAACAATTCCTATTGTTGAATTTGGTGGAGATGATACTTTTGAGATAGGGAAAATAGAAAAAACAATTTATATAATTACAAAGGTAGTAATAAGATGTGTTGGATTTCCTTTGTTTGGATGGTCCGCAGATGAAATATAAAACTAAAATATTGGTTTTAAATTGTGGGAGTTCTTCACTTAAATTTAAGGTTATTTCTTTTCCTGAGGAGATAGAGATTGTTTCAGGCGAAGCAGAAAAAGTTGGGGTTAAAAGTACTACCTCATCAAGAATTAAAATGAGAATAGAAAATGATACTTATGAGATTAAAGAAAATTTACCGGACCATTTTTCTGCGTTTAAAACAGTTGTAAATTATCTTCAGGGGAAAATTAACTTTGATATAATTGGACATAGGTATGTTCACCCTGGTAATGAAAAAAAGCATTCTTTAATTATAAATGAGGAGTCAATCAGATATTTAGAAAGCACACTCCATTTTGCTCCTCTTCATAATCCAGTTTCTTTTTCAATGATAAAATTTTCTCAAGAAATTTTTCCTGATATACCTCAATATGCTGTTTTTGATATATCTTTCCATAATACAATTCAACCAGAATTTTCTACATATGCTTTACCATTAGAACTCTCACAAAAATATAATATAAAAAGATATGGGTTTCATGGGATTTCCCATCAGTATGTTATGGAAGAGGCATTGAAATTCTTAAATGTAGAAAAGGAAAAAGTAAAAATTATAAGTGCACATTTAGGAACAGGTGGTTCAAGTTTATGTGCTATTAAAAATGGAGAATCAATACACAATACTATGGGTTTTACTCCTCTTGAAGGATTAATAATGAATACTCGTTCAGGTGATATAGACATAGGAATTGTTCTTTACATAATGTTTTTAAAAAAGTTCACTCCAGACCAGATGGATAACATTTTAAATAAACAAAGCGGATTGGCAGGTATTTATAAAGAAACATCAGATTTAAGAGAAATTGCAAGTCGTGTTAATGATGATGGAAGGGCTGAAAAAGCATTTGATATGTATGTCAGAAGAATAAAAAAATATATTGGCTTTTATTTTTTAATTTTAGAAGGTTTTAATGTTTTAATTTTTACAGATACTCTTGGAGTGGAAGTTCCTTTATTAAGAGAAAAGATATGCGATGAAATGGATTTTCTTGGTATTAAATTAGATAAGGAAAAGAATAAAAATTCTACTGATTATTGTTTAAAAGATATTTCAGCAGATGGGTCAAAAGTTAAAATTCTTGTTGTTCCAACAAATGAAGAATTGATGATTGCAAGAGAAATTTATAGGGGAATAAAATGATACTTTTATTAAATCCGTCTATATATAAAATTGAAATTACTGGTTCTGATGATAAAAGTAATTCATATGAAATTGAGGAGATAAAAAAACTTTCTTTATACAAAGACAAAACTGAGGCAATTAGTATCAGAATTCTCTGGGGTGGTGAATTTTTAAGAAATAAGGGACTTATTGATAATAACTTTATAGAAAAATATAAAGGACTAATAACTTTTTTTCCAGTATATGTCCCGAGAATAGAGAAAATTCTTAAATATCTTCTTGAAAATTTTCAAGATATACCCATTATTCCATTTTTTGAAGATAAATTTTTTCTTAATTTACCGGTTGAAGAAAAATATTACGGAATTAATTCTTTCAGAATAGGGAGAATGAAAATTCGTAAAAGAGGTTTTCATGGAATTTTTCATGAATTTGTGTCTGAAAAATTTTCTTCATATAAAAAAATTATATCAATTGTCTTAGATAAAAAAACAACAATCTGTGGAATTAAAAATAGGAAGCCACAATTGATAAGTATTGGATTTACTCCTCTTGAGGGTATAATGGGGAAAACAAGTTCAGGTGACTTAGACCCTGGAATTGTTTTTTATATGATGAAAGAATTAGGATATTCAATTTTTGAAGTAGATAACATTTTAAAGAAAAAAAGTGGTTTCTATGGGTTAACAAGATACAATAGAGATATAAACGAAATTTATAAAAATTTTTATAAAAAGGATGAAAAAGTTAATTTTGCCTTTAAAATTTATAAAAAGCAGATAATAAAATATATAGGAGAAGCAATTTCTGTTTTGGATGGAGTTGATGCAATTGTGTTTTCTGGCGAATATGTAAAAGAAATGATATCATTTATATATGAAATAATTTCTGAAATTTCATTTATTGGAATTAAATTGGGAAAAATTAGTAAATTTTCAGATAATATAGGTATAATATCTATAGAAAAAATTCCAGTATTTTTAAACTTTTATACAGATAAAGAAATTATTTTTTATCAGACAGAAAAAGTTTTAAAAAATTTTGTTTAGCACCCCCTTTTTCCTCATGTAGAACCCTGTTCTCAAATGAGAACAGGGTTCTACGCTATCAACTGAAAACCCAAATTTAAAATCTGTTAAAATAGAATTGTTTTTTATGGAAAAGATAAAATCGGGGGAGAGGGATTTGAACCCTCGACCTCAGCGTCCCGAACGCTGCGCGCTAAACCGGACTGCGCTACCCCCCGTTTTCTCCAGACCTGGTATGGAGAAAAATGTGCCCAGCCAGATTTGAACTGGCAACTTCCAGGTCCGCAGCCTGGCGTTCTATCCAGTTGAACTATGGGCACTTTTTATTTATAAAGATAATTTCCATAAATATCAATCCCAACTATTGCAGGAAAATTTTCAACTTCTACTTTATAAATACCTTCTGCCCCTAATTCTTCAAAAGCAATAAGTTCTATTTTTCTTACAAATTTTGATAAATATGCTCCACAGCCACCAAAGGTAATTAAATATATTGCTTTATATTTTCTACATGCATTTATAACTTCTTTGTTTCTGCTCCCTTTTCCCATTGTTCCTTTAAGTCCTATTTTATATAGGAGAGGAGTAAAAGTATCCATTCTACTACTTGTTGTCGGACCAAAAGAACCGACTATTTTCCCCGGTGGTGCAGGAGTTGGACCAACATAATAAATAAGATTGTGATTAAGAGTAAATGGTAAATTTTTATTTTCTTCTATTAACTTAAAAATTTTTTTATGTGCTGCATCTCTACAGGTATAAAATATTCCATTAAGAAATATAAAATCCCCAATTTTTAAGTTCGCTAATTTTTTTTCATCTACTGGAAAGAATATTTTTTTCATAATTCAAGTTTCTCAACTCTATGAGCCCAGCATGAAATACAAACACTAACTGGCAGTCCAGCAATATGTGTTGGATGTGTTTCAATCTTTAAATCAAGGGCTGTTGTTTTTCCACCAAAACCGCCTGCCCCTATTTTTAGTTTATTTATTTTTTTCATAATTTCTAATTCCCAATTTCTATACTTACTTTTTTCTCCAATTTTTAAAAGAGATATTTTTGCCAGTAAAGGAGACATTTCAAAAGTCCCGCCAATTCCAACTCCAACAAAAATTGGAGGACAAGGCAAAGAGCCTGCCTGTTTTATTGTATCAACTATAAAATTTTCAATTCCTTCTTTTCCATCAGCAACATTTAACATTTTCATCTTACATGTATTTTCAGAACCAAATCCCTTTGCCATTATAGTAATTTTTAATTTATTTTCTTTGCCTTCAAAAAAATGTATTACACAAGGAGTATTATATCCAGTAAAATTCCTATCAATTGGCTCAACAACAGAATTTCTCAAATATCCTTTTTTACTCCCATCTTCAATACCAAAATTTATTATATCTATTAAAGAAGGAAATGGTCCTTTTTCAATTTTTACATTAGAACCAATTTCAACAAAAACTACAGGATATCCTGTATCCTGACATAAAGGCAATTTTTCTTTTTTTGATATTTTTATATTTTCAAGGACTATTTTAAGATATTTTTTTGAAAGTCCATTTCTCTCCTGGTAATATGCTTTTTTTAAATATTCCTCAATATTTTTTGAAACTCCATAGTTAATATCTATTATTAAATTTGATACTTCTTTTATAATCTGTTTATATGAGATTTTTTTCATTTTCCCACCATATTTTGTCAATATCGCTATGGAAATCAAGAGTTGTGTTAATATAAAAATTTAACTTATTTAAAATATCTTTATGAATACTTTTTATTATTTTTATTTTATCAAAGTCCAGAGTATCAAACATCCTCATTATTTTAAGAACAGGAAATGAAATTCTGACTGGATTTATATCTTTTTTATTACAATTTCTACAAATAATTCCACCTAATTTCCCGCTAAAAAAGTACATTTTATCTTCTTTATTACAGGAAATACACTTTTCTAAATGAAAACCATATCCAAGAGATTTTATGAATTTTGTTTTAAAAAAAGTTAAAACAATTTCAGGATTACTTGCTTTTTCTAAATAATTACCAATTTCTAATGTTAATTGTAAAATTTTGTTATCCTGTAAATTTTCTGGTGTAAAAATATCTAAGAGGTTAAGTATATAGAACCAGACATTTGAATTCTTTTTCTCTTTTATTTCAAAATTGTTCAACAGGCTCGGAGAACTAAAAAGATTTAATTCACCTTTCTTTTTGTAAATCAATGTAAAAATATGAGAGCCGGGCTGAAATGTTAAAGGTGCTATTTTGCTTTTTTCACTTCTTACTCCTTTCAAAACACCTTTAATTTTTCCCATGTTTTCAGTATAAATACTTAGTATTACACTTGTTTCTCTAAAATCAAATTTTTTTAAAACAATTCCTTCACTCTTTATTGGTGGCATTTTCAGCAAATCCCGCAGAAATCATAATTTTAAATCCTTCTTCAACTGAGATATTAAGTTTTTCAACCATTTTTTCTGGAACAAGAACATAAAAACCAGTAGTTATATTTGGGACAGTTGGAACAAATATACTTAAAAACTTTTCTTCTTTTATCAGTTGTGATTCGCCAGTAATAAAACCAACTGTATAACTTCCATCAAAAAATTTTATTTTTGCAACTCCTTTAAAAATTTGCTCTTTTTTACTTGTAACACTCTGAACAATACTTTTAATAAAATTATAAATTCTATTTAAAACAGGGACTTTTTCAAAAATAACTTCAATTCTTCTTAAAAGTTTCTTTCCAATGAAATTTTGAGTAAGAAAGCCAATAAAAAGAATGATTAAAATAAGCGAGAAAAAGCCAATTCCTGGGGTATATATATGCGGGGAAAATTTTTTTAATAAATTGCCTATAATTCCATCTAAAAAGACAATTATTTTATATAAAATCCATATTGAAAGAGAAATTGGTATTATAAAAACAAGCCCTGAAATAAAATATTTTCTTAGTTTTCCCATTTTATCTCCAGAACACTTGAAAAATCAATATTGTTAAAAGAATCCCAATAATTCCTCCTATAATTACTTCATTTACCTTATGTATTTTTTTACTTATTCTACTTTCTGCAACCCATATTGCTAAAATTAACACAAGAAAAGATATTATAGGGAATTCTTTAAAAGTTAAAATAGAAATTGTTGTCCAGATGCTAAAAGCAATACCTGAGTGAATACTTGGCATTCCTCCTGAAAGAGAAAATTCCTTTTCAATTGAAAATTTTAGTAAAATAGCAAGAGAAATGACAATTACAAGTGCTATAAAAGTAATATGCCATTGAGAATTTGCAATATTTTCAAATATATTTCTCCAACCAGATGGAAAATATTTCACAAAAATTAAATATCCACCAATAAAAGAAAAAAAGGAAGCTACAAGAACAGAGGAAGCAGCAATGTCTTTTATTTTCTTTATTTCCTTATGATTTTCTATTGTAAACAGATTTGAAAAATTCTCAATTGATGTATTTATAATTTCTGCTCCAAAAACAAGTGAAATAAATATAAGAATAATTAAAAATTCACTAAGTGGGATTTTCAAAAATAAACTTCCTGTTATAACACAAATTGCAATGAAAATATGTATTTTAAAATTTCTCTCTGTTTTTAAAGCATAAAAAAATCCTTCAATTGCTGAATTGAAACTACTTAAAATATCATGATTTTTTTTATTCTCTTTCATTATTCCCTTTTATAAAAGGCACGCAAATTTTTGTGTTTATTATTATATCATTTTTACCTGGTGTTTTGAAGTTTTTTAAATATTTGATCCTGGAATTTTTTCATATTCTCAAATTCCTCTTTTTTGTAGTCCCTGTACCCTTTTAAATGTAAAAATCCATGAATTATAAGATATAAAATTTCTTCTTCATTTGTGTAATTATATATAACAGAGTTTTCTTTTGCCTTTTCTATTGAAATAATTATTTCACCATGATTTTTTGAAATTTTAAATGACATAACATCTGTTGGAAAGGGTCTACCAAGAAATTTTTTATTTAGTTTAATTATTTTTCTATTACTGACAAAAACAATAGATATGTTATATGGAGGCCCTGATAAAATTTTTGATAATTTCTCTGTTTTTTCTTTAATCTGGTCAAGATTTATCTTTGCTTTTTTTTGATTGTTTATAATCTCAAATTTAACTTCTCTTTTTTTCTTTATAATGTTTTTCGTATGCATTTATTATATCTTTAACAAGTAAGTGTCTTACAACATCTTCATGAGAGAAGTAGACAAATTTAATTCCCTTTATATTAGAAAGGATTGTTTGGATTTCTACTAACCCTGATGTCAGGGAAGTTAATGGAATATCAATTTGTGTAATATCTCCTGTTATAACTGCCTTTGAATTAAGCCCAAGGCGAGTAAGAAACATTTTCATCTGTTCAAAAGTTGTATTTTGTGCTTCATCTAAAATTATAAATGAATTACTTAAACTTCTACCTCGCATATAAGCAAGTGGAACTACTTCTATTATTTTTCTCTCTGTCCATCTTTTTAATTCTTCATATTTCATAATGTCATAAAGAGCATCATATACTGGCTGTAAATATGGTTTTATTTTTTCTTCAAGGTCACCAGGTAAAAAACCCAATCTTTCTCCTGCTTCAAGGGCTGGTCTTGTAAGAACAAGTCGTTGATATTTTCCTTCCTTTACACCTTCAATTCCACATGCAACAGCAAGATATGTTTTTCCAGTTCCTGCTGGACCTATTCCAATCACAAGGTCATAATTCTTTATACTTTTTATATATTCTTTTTGATTTTCACTTTTTGGAACAACTATTTTTTTCTTTGAATTCAAATGAATAGTAAAGTCATCTTTTTTTTCTTCTTGTTTCTCTGCTTTTTCACCAATTAGTTTTAGAATTTCTTCTTTTTCTATAACTTTTTTGTTTCTAACATACTTTTTAAGTATTTCAAAAATTTCAATTGCTTTTTCAACTTTTTCTTTTTCACCTTTTATTTTGACAGAATTACCACGCCCAATAATTTCAACATCAAGCAATTTTTCAAGTAATTTAAGATTTTTATCCATTTGCCCATAGATTATCTGGGCTTGTCCGAAGGATCCTGTAGATTCATTAGAGAAATTTATTTCTTTTATTTCTTCCATTTAAGGAATGATTATATTTGTCCCAGGTATAAGTACATTTGGATTTTTTATAACTTTTTTGTTTTTCTCATATATTTGTTGCCATTTGCTTGAATTTCCATAAAATTTTTTTGCTATTTCTGAAAGAGTGTCTCCCTTTTTAATGGTATATGTGTTTTGAGTTTTTGGTTCTTCCATTATAATTGGCTCTTCTTCTGGCTTCATTACCATTGTTGCTCTTAATCTATTTATTTCTGCTATTGTTTGATTAGCAACTGAAATTGATTTATCGCTTGATTTATTTGCTGCATCTATTGCATCATTTGCTGCTTTAATTGCCTTATTTGCTGTCTGGTCAGCATATTCAATTGCCTTATTTGCTGCATCAATTGCTTTTTTTGTTTCTTCTTCAGTAAATTTTCTTGCTTCATTTGCTGCTGCAATTGCTTTGTTTGCTGCTTCTAATGCTTTATCAGATGTGCTGTTTGCTTGATTACTTGTTTCAAGGGCCTGTTTTGCCATTTCTTCTGACTTTTTACTTATTTCTAAACTTGTTTCTGCAATTGCAAGTGTCTGTTTAAGTTTCATATCAATAATTTCATCTCTTGTAGGTTCTTTTTCTTGTTTTTTTTGAACCCCTGCACAACCGGTAAGCAGAAATAAAATTAAAATTAAATAAAATTTCCTCATATTATCTCCTTTTTAATATTATTGAATACTTTTTATCTTTCAGTTAAATCCTTTCTCACTTCCCTTTTATAAATAAAAAATGGAGAAATTTTTTCTTCTTTTCTCATAACTTACTACTTTCTACTTTTCAAGCAACGCAGTCAATTGAACGCTTACAATATATCATTCATCTGTTTCTATGTCAATATGTATTTTATTTTCTTTAAGAAGTTGTGGGTCAACATCTGAAGGTGCCTGTGTAAGAGGGCATACGCCTTTTTGTGTTTTGGGAAATGCAATTGTTTCTCTTATACTTTCTTCTCCAACTAAAATCATAATAAGTCGGTCAATCCCAAAAGCAATTCCTCCATGAGGTGGTGCCCCAAAATCAAGTGCCTGTAATAAAAATCCAAATCTCTCATTATAAATATTCTCTTCAATTCCGATAATTTTGAAAATTTTTTCCTGTAAGTCCTTTTTATGAATTCTTATACTTCCGCCACCTATTTCAATTCCATTCAAAACAAGGTCATAAGCAAGAGATTTTACTTTCAATGGTTCTTTTTCAAGAAGAGAAATATCATCTTGTCTTGGAGAGGTAAACGGATGATGAACTGGTTGAATTCTCTTTTCATCAGAGTTATATTCAAAAAGTGGAAAATCAACTACCCAGACAAAATCAAGACATTTCTTTTTTTTATCATCAATTTTTTCCTTTATATTTTCTTTTAATTGAAATAGCATCTCTTCAGTATTCCTTTTTTCTCCAGCAAGGAAAAATAACAATGTATTTTCACTTTCTGGATAAATTGATTTTAATTTTTTGAGCATTTCTTCTGAAAGAAATTTTTTAAAAGGACTTTGTATTTCATCTTTTTTAAACCTTATCCAGCCAAGTCCACTACATCCCTTTTCTTTAACAAAATTTGTAAAATTATCAATATCTTTTAATGAGATATTTTCCCCCTTTTTAACAAAAAATCCTTTTATAATTCCCCCTTCCTCAATTACTTTCTCAAAAATTTTGAGCCCACTTCCTTTAAATATTTCCGTTAAGTTAAAAAATTTCATTTCATCTTTCAGGTCTGGTTTATCTGTTCCATAAACAGACATTGCTTCTTCATAAGTTATTATAGGAAATGGCACTTTTAATTCAATCCCGAATGTTTTTTCAATGGAATGTTTAAGCATTTTTTCAGTTATTCCCATTATATCTTTTTCTTCAATAAATGACATTTCAATATCTATTTGAGTAAATTCTGGTTGTCTATCAGCACGCATATCTTCATCTCTGAAACATCTTGCAATTTGAAAATATTTATCCATACCCCCTATCATAAGAATTTGTTTAAAGAGTTGAGGGGACTGCGGAAGAGCATAAAATTTTCCAGGATTTAATCTTGATGGAACAATAAAGTCCCTTGCTCCTTCGGGAGTGCTTTTAGTCAAAACAGGTGTTTCAATTTCAATAAATCCATCATTTACAAGAAATTGCCTTATATTATTTGCAAAAAAAGACCTCTTTATAAGATTTTCTTTGATTTTTTGTCTTCTGAGGTCAATGTATCTATATTTCAGGCGAATGTTATCTCCAATTTCTATGTATTCGGAGACCTCAAAAGGAAGTGCCTTGCATTTGTTTAAAATTGTTAAATTTTTAAGTTTTATTTCAATTTCTCCTGTTGGAATTTTAGGATTTATTGTTTCTTCTGGCCTTTTGACAACATCCCCTTCAATTTTAATTACCCATTCTTCCCTTATTTCCTTAATTTTTTCCCATATATCTTTATTTAGCACTTCTGGTGAACATAAAATTTGTGTAATACCATATCTATCTCTTAAATCAATAAATGTAATTCCTCCGTGGTCCCTAAATGAGTTAACCCACCCACATAATATTACTTCTTCTCCTAAATTTTTAATATTTAGTTGTCCACATGTATAAGTTCTTAGCATTTTATTTTTTCCTTTATTTCATTTACTATGTCTTTTTCATTTATTAAAAATTGCGTCCCATTTTCCATATCTTTAAGTATTATTTGATTATTTTGAATTTCATTTTCTCCAATTATTATACACCATTTTTTCTTTTCTCTATTAAGTATTTTTAAATGTGAACTTAAATCTCTATCCTCAAAGTCAAAAACAATTTTTATATTGTGTTCTCTTAGGATACTTAAATTTTTAACACCCCATAATTTTGCCTTTTCCCCAATAAAAATACAATAAATTGGTTCTTCTAATTTAACCTGTTTTATATATGGAATAATTCTTTCTATTCCAATTGCAAATCCAACTGCTGGTATATTAGGTCCTCCTAATTGTTGAACAAGATTATCATACCTGCCACCACCTGCTACTGCACTTTCTCCATTTTCAACAAATGCCTCAAAGACAGTTTTTGTATAGTAATCAAGACCTCTTACAAGATTTTTATCAATTTTAAAATTGATGTTTATATCATTAAGATATTCAATAACCTTTTCAAAATGTATTTTACAATCATCACATAAAATATCCAATACAGAAGGGGCATTTTTTGAAATTTCCTTACAATTTCTATTTTTACAATCAAGAACTCTTAATGGATTTTTCTCCAATCGGACTTTGCAATCATCACAAATTTGTTCTTTGAAATTCTGAAAATAATTTTTTAGTTTTTCAGAGTACATTATTTTACAATTTAAACATCCAAGAGAATTTATAGAAAAATAATAATTTTCTATATTAACTTTTTTAAAAATAGATGACAATAAATTTATAATTTCTCCATCAAAATATGCGTTTCCACCACCAAATAATTCTACTCCAAAATGATAAAACTGCCTATATCTATCTTTTTGAGGCCTATCATATCTGAACATAGGTCCATAATAGTAAAGTCGTGAAATTTTTTCTTTTAAATATATCTGGTTTTCAATATATGCTCTTACAACAGGGGTAGTTCCCTCTGGTCTTAAAGCAATGTCCCTTCCTTTTCTATCTTTGAAACAATATATTTCTTTTGAAATAATATCTGTTTCTTCACCAACTCCTTTTTCAAAAAGTCCTTTTTCTTCAACGACAGGCACTTTTATCTCTTCAAAACCAAAAAGTTCAGATATCTGTCTACCTTCTTTCTCAAATAAATTCCATTTCTTACTTTCATCAGGCAAAATATCATGCATTCCACGAACTCTTTTATATTTTCCCATTTTTTCCTTTCTCTTATTTATGATATAATTTACCACAAAATTTTATGTTGACAAAAATATTTATTGTTGTATAATTATAGAGATAAGTAAAGGAGAAATAAATGTTAGATACAGAAGAAAAAATAAAATTAGTAAAAGAATATGGAAGACATGAAAAGGATACTGGGTCCCCAGAAGTTCAAATTGCTTTATTAACAAATAGGATTGAGGCGTTAAGCAAGCATTTTGAGAAACATAAAAAAGATACAAATTCAAGAAGGGGCTTTTTAAAACTTATTGGAAGAAGAAGGCGTCTTTTGAGATATTTACAGATGACTGACCCTGAAAAATACCAAGAAGTTATCAAAAAATTGAATATTAGAAGATAAAAATGGAAAAGAAAATTACAATACCTTGTGGGAATACCCCAATAATAATTGAATTAAATAAAGTTGCAAAACAAAGTAATGGTTCATCTTTTGTAAGATGTGGTGATACTGTTGTCTTAACAACTGTTGTTTGTGCAGAAGAAGAAAAAGAAGATGTTGATTTTTTTCCTCTTGTATGTGATTACAGAGAACAAACATCCGCAGCAGGTAAAATTCCTGGTGGATTTTTCAAAAGAGAAGGGAAACCAACAGAAAGAGAAGTTCTTATTAGCCGACTGATAGATAGGTCAATAAGACCGCTTTTCCCTTCTGACTATTACAGAGATATTCAGGTTGTTTCTTTTGTCCTATCCGCTGATTCAGAAAATGATACCGATATTCTTTCAATAATTGGTGCTGCATTTGCATTAAGTAGTTCAAACATAGACATTAAAAAAAATATTTTTGGTGTAAAAGTTGGTATGATTGATAATAAATTTGTTATTAATCCAACAATCAGTCAGTTAGAAAAAAGTCCTCTTTCTTTAATAATTGTTGGAACAGAGGAATCAGTAATTATGTTAGAAGGACAGGGCAATCAAATAAGTGAAAATGATTTTTTAAATGCTGTTGAGTTTGGGATGGAAAATATTAAAAAATTTGTGAAATATGTAGATGAAGTAAAAGGAGAAAAAGAGGAAATTAAAAAAAATAATTTTGATGAGACAATAGATATAGAAAATATTTCTTCTTTTCTTGATAATAAATTAAAAGACATATTTAATTACCCTGAAAAGAAAAGCAGAAGTTTGTTTTATAAATCCATAGAAGGTGAACTACTTGAAAAATATCCAGAAGAACAAAAGAAAGAAGTAAAAAAAATTTTTGAATGCTTATTAAGGGAGAAAGTCAGAAAAATAATACTTGAGACAGGAAAAAGGTTAGATGGAAGAGGTAAAGAGGAAATTAGACCAATAGAATGCGAAGTTGGACTCCTGCCAAGAAATCATGGTTCTGCCCTTTTTACAAGGGGGCAAACACAATGTTTGGCATCTTTGACACTTGGAACAAGTGCAGATGAACAAATTATTGACGGGCTTTATGAAGAAACAACAAAAAGATTTATGCTACACTATAATTTTCCTCCTTTTTCTGTTGGAGAGGTTTCTCCATTAAGAGCACCTTCAAGAAGAGAAATCGGGCATGGCAATTTAGCGGAAAGGTCACTTCTTCCACTTATTCCTGATGAAAAAACATTCCCATATACAATAAGAATAGTTGCAAATATACTTGAATCAAATGGGTCTTCTTCAATGGCAACTGTTTGTGCTGGTTCCCTTGCGTTAATGGATGCAGGTGTGCCATTTGAAAAACATATTGGAGGAGTTGCATTGGGTATGATTAAAGAAGGAGATAAACACATAATTCTAACAGATATTCAGGGAGAAGAAGACCATTTTGGAGACCTTGACCTTAAAATAGCAGGAAGTCAGGATGGCATAACTGGTTTTCAAATGGATGTGAAGACAGATGAATTTTCTCTTGATATTTTAAAACAGGCTGTCTTACAATCAAGAAAGGCACGACTTGAAATTCTTGAGAAAATGTATAAAACAATTTCTGCTCCCAGAGAAAATATTTCACCTTATGCTCCAAAAATATACAATATCTCAGTTTCTCCTGATAAAATAGGGCTTGTAATTGGTTCAGGAGGTAAAACAATTAAAAAAATTATTGAAGAAACAGGGGCAGATATTGATATCCAGGATGACGGAAATATAAGAATTTACTCATCAGATATAAACGCATGTAAAAAAGCAGCAGCAGAAATAAAAAAAATAACAAAAGGACCTGAGGTGGGAGATGTATTTGATGGAGTTGTAACAAAGGTCTTGCCATTTGGTGCAATAGTTAAAATTTCTTCAAATCAGGAAGGGCTTGTTCATATTTCAGAAATAGAGTCGTATAGAATAAAAAAAGTTGATGATGTTCTTAAAGTTGGCTCAAAAGTTAGAGTAAAAGTTATTGGAGTTGATGAACAGGGAAGGGTTGTTTTAAGTAGAAAACAAGCACTCAAAGATAAAAAAGAAAAATGATTTTTCTATCACCAAATATTCTTATATTTCTAAAAGGATTGAAGAATGTTTTTGTAAAGAGATATTCTTTAATTTAGTTCTTTTCCCTGTCCAGAATTCTATACCTTCTTCTGGTATATCCATATTCTTACTTATTTCTGCAAAATCCATAATTTCATCTTCCCAGTTAAAAATACCAATTATTTTTTCTTTTTTATTCATCCATATACGAGGTGGTTTGTTGTAGAAAAGGTCTATCGGAATTGCAGAATTATTAAGTGGGTAAATTATTTTTTCAAGAATTTTAATTCCATTTTTGTTTAATCTATAAATAGAATCGCTTAAAAATATTGAGCCACCAGAAAGATATATAAGAGAAAGGTATGTTTTAAGTTCGGTAAGATTACACTCATCTCCACTAAGCCAGTAATCATTTTCAGAAATAAATTTTCTTTTTACATAAATTCTATTTAAATGCTTATCATCTGTTGTTTCATTACATCTTATTATTGCAAAATCAGGGTCGTTTATCCATAATTTTTTATTCATCCAGTATTGAGAAGATATTTGTATGGCATTTCTCTTAATATGTCCCCAAAAATTATGTATATCTTCTGTAATTCTTGTACTATCTGCCAGTCCAATTACACTTTCTAAAGGAGCACCACAGGCAAGAAGATGACTTTCTTCTCCTATTGCCTGTCTTATTGTTTTAATTCCTTCCCTGATTGCTCCTATTTTTCCTTTTGTATTATCTTTAAAACATGATGGAATATTTAATGGCTGATTTAGAAAATCTATTTTGAAAAATGAAAACCCAGATTCTTTCATTTTTCTAAATGTTTCAAATAGAAATTTATGAACTTCTGGTAAAGTTAAATCAAAAATAACCATGGGTCCATAAAGTTTAACTATATATGAAGGGACAAATAATTCCTGTCTATATCTTGCAAGTGTTGTATATATGCTGGATAAAAACGGTGCAGTCCATATTCCAGGAATAAAACCATATTTTTTTATCTCGTCTGCTATCTCTTTTAAATCTGATGGGAATTTACGGTTAGGTATCCAATTTCCCCACTCTTCTTCCCATCCATTATCTATTACTATATATTTAACTTTATCCTTTAAGGCAGAATTTTTTATTGCCTTCATTTCTTTTTTTAAATCATCCATTGTAATTGCACAACTATAATAATCCCAGGAATTCCACCCAATTGGTATTTCTGCCTCTTTCTTCCCGAATTTGCTTAAATATGTCCCATAATTTTCAATTAAATCAAATGGATTATTATTTTGTCCATAGATAATACTTATTTCTTCTATCTTTATATATCTATTCATATCCAGAATAATTTTAAATTCATAATTATCATCAATCCTGAAAATACAAACATCTTCTGGAAGTGATGCAAGGCCAAAAATAATAGAGTTTTTTTCATTTACAATTAAAATGCAAATATGTGAATCAACTGGTAAATTTTTTTTATCTAATTTGAATAGACCACCGGGCAAAGATAAATCAAAAGGTAATACCATTACTTTTGATTCTTTATTTAAAAATTTATTTTCTTTTTCTTCTTTAACTTTTAGAACTATTTTTTTGACAAATCTATCTTTTGCTTTTATTTTAAAATTCATCTTTCTAAATGGGCCTTCGTTTTTAAAGTTAAATGATAAACAATAATTTTTATCAGAGGAATAATAAATATTATTTTCTATTTTAAAATTCTTAAATATCCTTTTTTCTTTTTCTTCTTCAATTGTAATTTCTTCTATTATAAAATTTGTTTTCTCTTCCATTTTCCTCCATTATAAAATACTTTTGAAATTTTTAGTTAATTATTTATCTAATTTCTCTTCTTACCTGTTATATTTTAAGTAATAAAAGAGAAATTTTGTAATTTATGATAATATATTTTTACATTTTATAAAAGCATTACAATTTTTAAGAAATGCCGAGAACTTGAAATAATAAGGAAAAAGAAGTAAAATTGTCTAATATTAAGGATGTTTTTCTTGTCTTCAAAAAAGAATAAAGGATATATAAAAATGGAAAGAATTGTTTTTGGTCCTGTTCCATCAAGACGATTAGGTCAGAGTTTGGGAATTAACAATATTCCTCCGAAAATTTGCAGTTATTCATGTGTTTATTGTCAGGTTGGAAAAACAAAGAATTTTTCAATTGAAAGGGAAAATTTTTATAAAGTTAAAGAAATTGTTGAAAATGTAGAAAAGAGATTAAATGAAATAAGAAAAAGAGGAGAGAAGGTTGATTACCTTTCTTTTGTTCCTGATGGAGAACCAACACTTGATGTAAATTTAGGAGAAGAAATTTCTCAACTAAAAAAGTTCAAAATAAAAATTGCAGTTATAACAAATTCTTCCTTGTTATGGAAAGATGATGTAAGAAAGGATATTGGAAAAGCAGATTGGGTAAGCTGTAAAATTGATGCTGTAAGTGAAAATATCTGGGAAAAAGTTAATAGACCAATTACTGGACTTGATGTGAAAGTGATAAAAAAAGGAATAGTTCTATTTTCAAATGAATATAATGGTAAATTGGTAACAGAAACAATGCTTGTAAAAGGAATAAATGATAGCAAAGAAGAGATAGAAAAAATAAGTGAATTTTTAAAGAAAGTAAAACCTGATATTTGCTATATTTCAGTTCCTACAAGACCTCCCGCTGAAAAATGGGTTGGTGTTCCAGAAGCAGAAAATATAAACATTGCATATCAAATTTTCAAAAAGAAGGACTTAAATGTTGAGATTTTAACAGGAATTGGTGGCAATACATTTGGCTTTACAGGAAAAATTAAAGAAGATATTTTAGGAACAACATCTGTTCATCCTATGACAGAACAACAAATTGAAAAACTTTTAGAAAAGTCAGGTGAAAAATGGGAAGTTGTTGAAAATCTTTTAAAAGAAGGTTTTTTGAGAGAAGTTGAATTTGATGGGAGAAAGTATTTTTTAAGAAATTTTCAAAAGGAATAAAAATAAGCGAAAATATCCAGGTGTTCTCTTCCCGAAACTTTTAAATATTATCATTGAGAATTTGATGGAAAGTGGGGAAGAATTTTAGTTGGGCATTCTTTCTTTATCTTCTCAAAATATCCAATATAATACTCTGCACATTTAGGTGACTCAATTATTACTGATGTTTCATTATTTTTTTCAAGAGCAGAATATGACCAGTTAGTACTTCCAATTATTACATATTTTTCATCAATTATTAGAAGTTTAGAATGAGTTTTTATTTCAGGGGAATCTAAATGTACAGTAATACCATTTTTTGCTAATATACTACCTGTTTTTAAATTTTCTGTTTTTAAATGTTCATCATATTTTGAGTCAGATTGTTCTAAAATAATTTCAATTTTTATGTTTTCTTTTTTCTTATTAATAAGTGCATTTATAATTTGATTTGATGGACTTTCAGGATATTCTGGATAATAACTTGCTAAATACATAATTATATAAATTGATTTTTTAGCATTTTTTATTTTATCAAGAACAGAAGGAAAATATTCTCTATTATTAATAGGAGTGATTTTAGTTTCAAATATTTCATTCCCTTGAATTGAATAAATAGGAAAGGAGAAAAACAAAGTTATAAAAAAGATAAAAGTTGCTATAAATTTTTTCACCATTTTATATAACCGCGGGGGTTAAATTTACGCGGTTAGAATAATTTTTACAACTATATTATATATTATTTACCGCAAGTCATCAAAAGGGAAAAAAGGGTGGAGGTTTTGCGGTCTACTTTCCTCCAGACCAAGTATGGAGGACTGTCTTGTTATGGGGTCAGGTAGAGGAATAAAATTGGGAAGAAAAACAATTTCTATAATTAAACAAAATTTAACTTTTTCATTAGGATTTAATTTTTTTATGTTTATTTTTGCAAGTTTGGCAATTATAAATATGATAGGGGGTGCTTTATTTCATCAAGTTAGTTCTTTAACTGTTATCTTAAATTCAATGAGATTATTGGTAATTTCTTCTGAAAAATAAAGTCATAAAATTTTTTTAGTCATTATTTCCTATTTCTTCTTTAATCCACTTTAAATATTCTTTGCTTCCTTTATGAATTTTAAAAGAAATTATTTCCGGGATTTTATAAGGATGATTTTCTTTTATAATTTTTTCTATTTTTTTATACATTTCCTCCTTTGTTTTTATAAATAAAAGAATTTCTTTTCCTTTCTCAATTTTCCCTTCCCACCAGTAATAACTTTCAATATTTTCAATTATCTGAATACATACTGCAACTCTCTTTTTAAGCAGAATATTAGCAAGTAATTTAGCATCTTTTTTCCTCTCAAAAGTTGTTATAATTTGTATAAAATTATTTTTTCCCATTTTTAACTCAAATTTTTTATTATTTCTTTATAATTCCTGAAATAAATTTTATAATAACAAAAATTATAAAAATCCATATTAAAACAATTATAGTTCCAGCAGTCCATCTTAATTTTTTGCTTATATCCTCAGAAATTGCCCTTTCTTTACATTCTTTCCAGACATATTCAGGTATCATTTTTATTGAAAAGTACACTCCTATTGAAAGGATAACTATATCATCAAGATATCCAACAACAGGTATAAATTCAGGAATTAAATCCAATGGACTTAAAATATATCCTACAATACAAACAATAAAAAGTTTTGCATATAATGGAACTCTTGGGTCTCTATATGCAAGATAAAGAGCATGAGTATCTCTTTTTAAAATTTCTGTCTTCCCTTTCAAAAAAGAAGTTATTTTCATTTTTTATTTAATTATAAAAGTTCTAAAATTTTTTTTGTTCTTCAATACCATATTTGACTTTAATTTACTCAGGAATTAAATATTTATCTCTTGAAACAATCTCTGAAAAAAGTTCTTTGCCAGAAGAAAAAACAGTTCTGGTAGTTGTAGTAAGTAAAAATTGTTCCTGTTTTATTGTTTTTGCAACATATACTTTTATCTCACGGACTTTTGGTTTTGTTCCCAATATTGTTATTTTTAAACTATTTCCTTCTACTTCAGATTTTATCATAAGATTGCAGGTATAAGGGTTATAAAATTTCAGGTCAATTCCTTCGTCAATTGAAACTGTTGCATCAAGACCGGGTGGAATATATGAAACTAATTTTGAGTGTGGTTTTCTTTCAAATATGGAAAGACCAGCATAAAGAACAGCAGCATAAAGAGTTGATGAAACCTGACATAATCCACCTCCAAGTCCTAAAACTCTCTTGTCACCAATAAGAGTAGATGCTGTTCCAAGTTCACCATCAGAAATTTTCTCTGTAATTTCATTATTAAATGAAAATATAACCCTGGGAAAAAGAATTTTTCCATCAAGATATTTTGCACCTGTTTCTATATTATTTCCTCTTTCATCAATGTTTTGTTGAAAATAAGTTGTGTAAGAAGACCATTTATATTTGAACTGGTCAGCCATACAAATAGAATTCAAAAAAATTAAAATAAAAACTATTTTTATATAATTTTTTATCATTTTTCCTTAATTATTAAATTATTTCCCTGAGAATGTCCCCAGATTTCTGGTAAATACATCAATTGTGCTTTTGTTGGAAGAATATTATATGAACCGGGAGTTTCTGCTCTTAAATAATAAACAATTGTTTTTTCTTTTGCTCCCCAGGAAGTTGTGAAAAAAACAATTTTTTCATCTCTTATTTCTCTTCTGCAATACCACCAATTATCTTCTGATAACTCATTAACAACTTCACATCCTGATGGAATTGGGTCTTCTATCATTACATATTCATATTTTTCTCCACCCGAAATTTTTATTTCAACACGGATTTTTTCACCACTTTTAACTTCTCTATTGATATCATCATAAACATAGATTCTATTCCCTTCTTTATCAATTGTTTCTCTTGATTTTATTTCAGTATATCTTCGTAATATCTTAAATCCGCCATCAAAAGGTGGAATAGAGATATCTTTTACAGAAAATTTAATTACATTAGAATAATAAAGATTACCCTGTCCTTTTTTCTCTATCTCTATTGAATTTATTTTTCCTATGCTCAGATTTTCTGTATTTATATCAATAGTTGTCATAAACTTCTTAATACTTTCTCTATCAATTTTTTCTTCTGCAATATTTTTTTTATTGACTGAAAGAATGAAAGTATAATCAGGTGATAACTCATCTGTAATCATAAGATAATTGGTGAAAGCAAAAAGACATATAGCAGTATCTTTCGTTGACATCCAGAGTCCTCCCTGCTTTTTCATAACAAGATACCTTATAATAAAAGGAATTTCTTCTCTTTTAGGATTTATTGCCAGTATTGCACATAATCCCCATGCAGTTGCTTCAATATTATTATGAATCCAGGAATAATTTCCGTCTTCAACTGCCCAGTAATTAAGATATGTAGTAGGCTTTACAAGTTTGGTGCATAGTTCATCAAGTAAAGTATTTGCTCTTGTGTCTCCTCTTTCCTTTAAAATAAGGCATAATTGAGCAATGGTATAGGAATTTAGTTTATCTCTGTTATTATAAATTTCTTCAACAACTGGTAAGCTGTTTTCACCAGTATATGTTAGAACATAAAGTATAAATTCTTTCTGATTGTAGTCATTTACAGTATTAAGCATATTTTTCAAGCATTCTTTTCCTCTTTGGTATCTATCCTCATTTACAATATATCCTGATTTTTTGGCATGAGTTAATCCAAATATCACATATCCAGTTATATATGGATTGCTTATATCGTTTTGCCACCACCCCCATCCTCCATCTTCATTCTGGTAGTTATAAAGTTTAATCAATCCATCACTTACTTTTTTAGGCAATTCTTTTAACATTTGTTCAAATTTTATTCTATCAGATGCAAGAAAATAAAGGTCATATGATTTAATTTTTGTAAGTGTATCTGCAACCTGAATAGCAGGGAGAAAACCATTGAGTGTTTGTTCAATACATCCATATGGATATTTTGAAAGTGCTTCAAGAGAAGTGAACATACCAGAAACAAGAGAGGGATAAATATAAGACCTTATGTCAATTGAAGAAGGAATTGTTCCAATGGGTAAATAAAATGTATCAACTCTAACATCATCACACTGACCTGCAAATACATATCTTTCATCTGTACCATATAAAAAAACAGGTATTTTAAGTTCCATACCATCAGAAAATTCAGATGATTTTGCATAGAGTGTAATTATTACCTGTTTAACTGAATTTACTTTCACTTTCCAGTCAACTCTTGCGGATTTACCAGATG
Organism: bacterium; assembly: GCA_035370465.1. Classification (NCBI taxonomy): domain Bacteria; species bacterium. The sequence goes on from DAOOVW010000019.1 coordinate 22,308, forward strand.
GTAATTCAATTATTTTTTCTGTTTCGTCAAGAATATCAAGTCCTTCTGCATGTATTTTTGTATAAATTTTTTGTTGACTTCCAGTATAATTATGTATAACTCCTGAAATTAAAAGTCGGTCATTTTCAACAAAAAATCTTGGTGTTATCAAATTTGCCATAAGTGGTTTTGCAGTTGTAATATTATTTTTTCCTGTACCAACTTTTGTATCATCAGTAACAGAACGAATTGTAGTTCTCCATGTTGTAAGGTTATCTGGAAGTTCAACTTCAATTTTTCCTATACCATTTTCATCTGTTAATGCAAGAGGTAACCAGAAGGCAGTATCTTTAAAGTTTTTTCTTATATCCTGCTGTGCAAAGTCCTTTCCAGCACCGCCATAATACCATCTGTAAAAAGAATATCCAGTTATAACATTATTTCCTTTCAAACCATAAAAAAAGTCCTCTATTTCTGGTACAAGTTCGTTTGAAATTGAATAAATCGCTTCATCAACCACTCCCATTGAAAATTCAGCAGAAACAGGATTTCCTGTATTATCTTTTATTTTAATCAGATATTTTGCTTTTTCTCCTGGTTGGTATTTTGGTTTATCAGAAGTTATTTCAACATTAAGAAATTTATCATCACAGGATACAACGAGAGATTTGCTTGAATACAGAAAACTTTTGTTCCTTACAGCGCAGATTGTAATGTAAATATTTGGAATGAATTCATATTTAATTGGAAGTTCTAACAAAACAGAATTTCCATTCATTTTAATTACTCTATTTTCAAAAATTTCATAGCCCTCAATTGTATAAAGAATTGTTAAATCACTATAAGAGGAGTTTATAAGAATTTTTGCAGTTTCTCCTGGCTTATATTTTTTCTTATCAGATACAATTTCAAGTTCTTTTTTACCATACCATTGAGAATAATAATCTCTGCCAGTTATCCAAACATATTTTGTTGCAGAGATGATATTATTATATTCATCAATTCCCTGAACAATAATTTTTATGTACCCTGTTATACCTGGTTTTATATTGAAAGTTGTTTTCGCATTGTTAAGAATAACATTTTTTGAAATAATATTATTATAACTCCATCTTCTTTTGTTCTTATCATACTTTTCCTGACTGACTATTAGTTTTAATTGTTTTTTCCCTTTGAATTCTCGCCCATCATAATATTTTATTGAAAGGTAAACAGGAATTTCTTCTTCAGGAGAATAAATATATTTTGATGTTGTTATTGCTATTTCAAAACTTCCAGGAACAATTACTATTTTTGTACTTTGTATTATTTCTCTTCTGCTTTCATCTGTCATCCTAACCTCAATCGTAAATATTTGTTTTATTTCATATGAAAGTTGTGTTGGAATTTCAATTAAGGAAATACCATTTTCATCTGTTGTCCCTTTCCCAGAACAAACAAGTCCACCTTTCCACCATCCTCCATATTCTTCACCATATTCATAATCATCATTATCATTTTCCCATATTTGTCTTGAATATATAGCCCATAACACATCTGTATTTTTTACAGGTGTTCCAAAGTAATATTTTGCTGTAATAAGAACTTTAATTTTTTCACCTGGAAGATAAACATTTTTATCTGTCTTGATATCAATAGAAAATTCTGGCTTCCTATATTCTAAAACCTTAAAATTACAATAACCACTTAATTCATTTTTCCCAATAGTCATAAATTCAATTTTGTATGTTCCAAGTGGAGGTTCTTCTGGCAGGGTGTATGAACCATAAATAGAATTAGTTGTTCCTGGAATAATTTGTGTTTCATAAACAACTGTTTCATCAGGTAATTTTACTTTAATCTCACATGAAGAAAATTCTGCTACAGAATATTTATCTCCCATATCAATCCTTGGAATTGCTTTAAAATTAACTACCTGCCCTGGTCTATAAACAGGTCTATCAGTATAAGCATAGACTGTTTTGTTCTCATAAGTCCCGCCATATATTGAATTACAGGTGTCTGAAAATGCAAAAGAATTTCCTTTGACAGCAATAAACTTATTAAAACTTTCGAAATTACACTGACCATTACTATCTGTTGTTGTAGTTGCTTTTAAATTCCATAAATTATCAAATAAAAATATTTGAATATCAGGGAGAATATCACCTTTTGTGAGAGAGAATAATGTAATATTCGTTTTTTTATTGGATATTTTTGAGATGAATCCAATGTCAGAGACAAAAAACCATCCTTTTATTTCTGCAAATCCTTCTGGTTTTAATGCAAAAACATATGCCCCTTCAGGAAATTGGTCCAATAAAAAATTTCTGTCATAAAGTTCAGTTAATGGAGTAGGATATGTAATTTCAAACTTTTTACTTAGAACAGGACTCTTCCCTGATAAATCAGAAGACATCAGGATTTCATTTATGGAAATGTCTCTTAATTTTGTCTTATTTATTTCATTAAGCAGGTCAATTTCATATACATCAATTGTGGCACTTTTTATTCTAAATGCATTAAAGTACACTTTAACTTTTTCTTCTGGAGTAAATAACCATTCTTTTGAGGCAAGATGAAAATATTTTGCTCTAATTTTCATCTGTATTTTCCCTGCATCAACAGTTTCTTTTGGTTTTAAATCAAACTTCTTTTCAATTCTTATGTCTTCATATCCCTGTCTATATGCATATAAACTATAATATCCTGGTTTCAACCCATCAATATAGAAATAACCGTTTTTATTTGTTTTTGTTGAACAAAAAGAAGTACCTGAACAAGAAATATCCACATTATCTATTGGCTTTTCTGTTTCAGAATCAACAATAATTCCTTTTATACTTCCTGCATAAGGAAGGGAAAAATTTATTCCACCTGCTTCTTTCCCTTCTTCAACAACAGTATTTTTATGTTCTTTAACAAAACCGTCTGCTTGAACATAGATATATTTTGTTCCAGGATTTAATCCATCAAGTTTATAAAATCCCTTGCTATTTGTCAGTGTATAAATATCCTTGGATATAAATACCTTTGCTCCTGAAATTGGTTTTCCTTCCTGGTCATATACAAACCCGCTTATTGCTCCTGGAATACTCATTATGATTTCGTATTTTACAACTCCAAATTTTGCTTGATTTACCTCAATTTTTCCAAGTGTACTATCGCAAAATCCTTTTTTTTGAACAACAATTTTGTAATAGCCGGTCTCAAGATTATCAATTTTGAATTTTCCATTACTATCTGAAATAACTGTTTTCAATGGAGTTTTACCTGTTTGAGGAATATTGAAGATAGAGACATTGGCGCTACTAATTGCTTTTTTTTCTTTTGTCTGTATAATTCCTGTAATTGTGTCACAAAAGCAGGGAAAGGAAAAAACAAAAATAAAAAAATAAAAAAATTTTTTCATTTTTCACCTTCTATAAAAACTTTTGCTTTGAACTTAAAAATTGTAATTCCTTGTTCATCATTAATACCTGCATTTCTTAAACACATTTTTAGTGCATATTCACCTGTTTTTGCTTCTTTTGGAAGAACAAGACCCTGTTTGCCAGATTTTTTAACAATAAGTCCTTCATTTTCAGGATTATAAAAAGAGATAGAAGATATTTCAACAGGAATTTCAGGAATTGTTATCTGTATCTTTATGTCTTTTAATTCCTGTAAATCAACAGGTCTATACCTATAATCCTCAGTAGCAGCAATAATTGAAAATTTTATAAGGTCTCCAGCAAGTGTTCCCGTTTCTGTTTTAAAACTACCAGAACAACCTCTAGTTTGATTCCCTTTTTTGAGAGAAACAAAAACTGGAATTGGTTTATTAAAAATTTCTGGGAGATTTTCAGGAATTATTTCGCTATACCCTGTTATATAATTTTCAATTGTCTTTCTACAGATGAATATCGCTTTTTCTTCAAAAACTGATGGAAAAAAAATATTTACTGCTAAACAAAGAACTAAAAAATTCCTGGAAATCTTTGAGTAATAATTCAGTAATTTTCTTTTTATCTTATTATACATGGGAAAAATATTTAAATTTTTTAAAACAAAGATTATAGTTAAATTTTCAAATAATTTTTTCAAATTGTCAAATAAAGTGTAATTTGAGAGAAAGGAAAATACTTTTTATCTAATTTTTTGTTTTGGGAATTGTTTTTCCTGATAAATAGTAAAGTCCTTTCTCTCTATGATATTTTTCATTTCTTCACAATTACAATTATTTTCTGGTATTTTTTTGTCTGGAATTTGTCTATTTTATAAGGGCTCTAATTGACTTGACAAACTCAATATATTGTGGTACATTATAAATAAAGGTACAATATATAGAAAAATGAAATGTCCATATTGCAGTTTCCTTAAAGACAAAGTTATTGATACAAGAGAAATAAATAACGGGTTGCAGGTAAGAAGAAGAAGAGAATGTTTAAATTGTAGAAAAAGATTTACTACATATGAAGAGATAGAAATGAAACCAATTATAGTTATTAAAAAAGATGGAAGGAGAGAAAAATTTAACAGGGATAAAATTTTTTCTGGAATACAGAGAGCATGTGAAAAAAGACCCATCAGTACAGAAGAAATTGAAAAAGTAATTATTGAAATAGAACAGGAATTGAGACAGAAAGGCGAAAGAGAAATACCATCTAAGGAAATAGGTAAAATTGTTATTAAGAAGTTAAAAAAATTAGATAAAATTGCATATATAAGGTTTGCTTCTGTTTATAGGGACTTCCAGGATGTTTCACAATTTAAAAAGGAAATAGATAAAATTATATAGAGGAGGGAAAATGTTTGAGAAAATAAAGAAAAGAAATGGTGAAATTGTAAATTTTGATGCTTCAAAGATAACAAATGCAATTTTAAAGGCAGGACAGGCAACAGGTGAATTTGGATTTGATATTGCAAAAAAATTAACCTTAAGAGTCCTTGATATCGCAATTAATACAATAGGTGAAAAAATACCAAATGTTGAAGAAATCCAGGATATTGTTGAAGAAGTTCTAATTTCTTCTCCGTATAAAAAAACAGCAAAAGCATACATAATTTACAGGGAACAGCATGCCAAAATAAGAGAAATTACAACTAAAGCAAGTTTAGACCTTGTTGACCAGTATTTAACTAAAATTGACTGGCGAGTAAATGAGAATAGTAATATGAGTTTTTCTCTTCAAGGGCTAAATAATTATATTTCATCTGAAATTACAAAAACATACTGGTTAAATAATATTTATCCTCCTGAAATAAGAAATGCCTATATAAACGGTGATTTTCATATTCATGATTTAGGATGTCTTTCTGTTTATTGTGTTGGATGGGATTTACAGGATCTTTTGACTGTTGGTTTTAAGGGTGCAGCAGGAAAAGTTGAAAGTAATCCAGCAAAACATTTCAGGTCGGCATTAGGTCAGATAGTTAATTTTTTCTATACACTTCAAGGAGAAGCAGCAGGCGCTCAGGCACTATCCAATTTTGATACTTTGCTTGCTCCTTTTGTAAAAAATGATGAACTTCGCTATAAAGATGTAAAACAGGCAATTCAGGAATTTTTATTTAATGTAAATGTCCCAACAAGAACTGGATTTCAAACACCTTTTGTAAATTTGACATTTGACCTGGTAGTCCCTGAAATATACAAAAATCAGCCAGTAATTATAGGGGGAGAATTTAAAAATCAAACATATTCTGAATTTCAGGAAGAAATGGATATGATAAACCGTGCTTTTCTTGAAGTAATGCTTGAAGGAGATGCTAAAGGAAGGCCTTTTACTTTTCCAATACCAACTTATAATATAACAAAAGATTTCGACTGGGATAACTCAAATATTAAACTCCTGTGGGAAATAACAGGGAAATATGGTATCCCCTATTTTTCTAATTTTATAAATTCTGATATGAGCCCGGATGATGTTCGTTCAATGTGTTGTCGGTTGAGATTGGATAAAAAAGAATTGAGGAAAAGAGGGGGAGGACTTTTTGGTGCTAATCCTCAAACAGGCAGTATTGGGGTTGTAACGATTGATTTACCTCGTATTGGATATTTATCTAAAACAAAAGAAGAATTTAAGCAGCGATTGGAAAGGTTAATGGAACTTGCAAGAGAAAGTTTAGAAATCAAAAGAAAAGTTCTTGAGAAATTTACAGATGAAGGCCTCTATCCATATTCAAAATTTTATTTAAGAAGTGTAAAAGAAAGAACAAAAAAATACTGGACCAATCATTTTTCAACAATAGGTATAATTGGAATGAATGAAGCATGTCTTAATCTTTTTGGGAAAGATATAGGAACACAAGAGGGAAGAGATTTTGCTATTGAGATTATGAATTTTATTAGAGAAAAACTTATTAAATTCCAGGAAGAAACAGGAAATTTATATAATTTAGAAGCAACTCCCGCAGAAGGGACTTCTTATCGTCTGGCTAAAATAGATAAAACAAAATATCCAGATATAATAGTGGCAAATGAAGAAAGTTATAAAAAAGGAGCAGAACCATTTTATACAAACTCTACCCAACTTCCAGTAAATTATACAGATGATATTTTCCTGGCATTTGAATTACAGGATGCACTTCAAACATTATATACAGGAGGAACAGTTTTTCATATTTTTATTGGAGAAAAAATACATTCTGCCAATGGGATAAAAAGTTTAGTAAAAACAATATGTGAGAATTTTCATCTTCCATATTTTACAATTACACCAACTTTTTCAATATGTCCAAACGATGGATATATTTCTGGTGAGCATTTTGAATGTCCAAGATGTAAGTCAGAATGTGAGGTCTATTCAAGAGTAGTTGGTTATTTAAGGCCTATAAGTCAGTGGAATAAAGGAAAACAGGAAGAATTTAAAATAAGAAAAACATTTTCTGTAAAATGAAAATAGGTGGATTACAAAAACTTTCGTTGATTGAGTATGATGGGATTTTATCCTGTGTTGTTTTTACTATTGGTTGTAATTTTAGATGTCCCTATTGTCATAATCCAGAATTGGTTTTACCTGAAAAGTTTCCAGTAGAAATCCCTCTTGAAGATTTCTTTCAGTTCCTTAAACAAAGACAAAAATATCTAAAAGGGGTGTGTATAACAGGAGGAGAACCAACAATTCAGACAGACCTTCCTGTTTTTATAAAAGAAATTAAAGAACTTGGGTTTTCTGTAAAACTTGACACAAATGGCTCAAATCCAGAAATGTTAGAGGACCTGATAGGAAAGGGAAATATTGATTATATTGCATTAGATGTAAAAGGACCATTAGAAAAATATAATGAAATTGTAAAAGTTGAAGTTGATACAGAAAAAATTTTAAAAAGTATTTATCTAATAAAAAATTCAGCAATTCCTTATGAATTTAGAACAACAGTTGTAAAATCACAACTTTCTTTTGATGATTTTAAAAAAATTGGGAAAACAATTTCAGGATGTAAGAACTATTATCTCCAGAAATTCATTCCTTCAAAATGTGTTGACCCTTCTTTTATAAATGAACCAACTTATTCTGATGATGAACTTGAGAAAATAAAAGAAATAATGCTAAATTATGTAGAAAATTGTTATATAAGATAATTTCATGAATAAATTTTGATTAATTTTTTAAATCTTCTTTGCAAGAATATTTTATAAGGGTATAATGTCTGAAAAAACTATATACCTTTTTATACAACGGAGGGAGAATGGGGAAATTAGCAATAAATGGGGGAAAGAAAGTTGTTGATAAAG
>DAOOVW010000020.1 GCA_035370465.1 bacterium
TGTTCTGTTATTTTTACTTGAAGTGTAGAATATATTTTATTTAAATTCTTGACAAGTCAAGTTCGCCATTTCATTTTTGGCAATTATGAAAACACTTGTAAATAAAGGGGTTAAAGAGATTTTAATTTGTTCACTACATTTCACTACATATTTGCAGAAACCCGTATGAAATAAGGATTTTTCATTTTTGAGTGGCGAAGTTGACTTGACGACATAGAAAAAATAAATATAACAAAATTGCCAAAATACTTGATTTTATTAGGGTTTTATGGTTCTATAATATCAAGAATCGTCGATCTTGGGTAATAGGCAATAATTAAAAAATTTTTGTTAGGTTCTTTATTGTGTCTTCGTAGGTATCATACAGTTGTTGTAAATATTTTAAGTTTTTATCTGGATAATAAACATCTCTATTTGTATTGTCTCTTATAAATTCTTCTATATCAATACCACTAAGTTTTTCAGCAATAACTAAACATGTTCCTGTTGCTGCTTCTTCTTTTGTAAGTGGAATCGAAACGGGAAGATTAAAAATTGAAGAAGATATTTTAGCAAATAGGGGATTTTTCCTGAACCCATTTCCACTGCCTATAATTTTCTCTTCCTTATTCCCACCTATATTCTTGTAATAAAAATAAAGTTCAAATATAACTCCTAAATAAAAAGAAAAAATAAAGTTCTCTAATTTAAAGTTCTCTTCACTTAAATTTATTATGAAACCTTTTATTTCAGGAAAAATCCTTGAACCAGAAAAAAATGTCCCCGTTATTATATTATTGCTTTTATTTTTTTCTGCAATTTTATGCATTTTTTTATAAAGAGAGGGCTCCTTTTTATTAAAAATTTTTCCTCCAACTTCCTTTAAAAATTTTTCTAAAATTTTTAATGTCTTTCCTCCTGATAGTCCTGCTCCTACTACAATATACTTATTTTTTATAAAATATCTTGTGTCACAATATTTTATCTCTTTATAATTTCCAATATTTTTTGATATTTGACTTCCAGTTCCTATGTTTAAAACAAGTTTATTTTTCAGGTATCCGGCACATCCTAATATAGATGCCTGATTATCTCCTATACTAACTGCTACCCTACATTTTTCGTTTATACCTAATTCTTTTGCAACCTTTTTGTTTATTGTTCCTAATATCTCTCCTGTTTCTACAACTTCTGGAAATATATATTTTGGTATTTTTAACTTCTCAATTGTATTCCATAGCCACTCTTTCTTTACTATGTCAAAAATTCCACTTGAACCAGCACAGGTTATATCTGTTTTTATCTTTTCTTTTGTAAGGCAAGACGCAATATAATCGCCAAGAAAACATACTTTATTTTCTTTTCTGAATAAATCTGGGTTATTTTCTTTAAGATAAAAAATAGTCGCTCCCATAAATCCAGTAGAAATTGTTGTCCCAGTATTTTCTATATTTTTACAGATATCTTTTATGTATTCAATGTAAGTTTTATTATATTTGAAAGATAAAAGGGTTCTTTTATCCTCCCATGTTATTAAGGGAGTAAGGGGGTTGAAATTTTTATCTACTATTAGACAACCATGCATTTGAGTTGAAATTCCAATTCCTTTTATTTCCTTTTTGTAAGGTATGTTTTTAAAAATATCAAAACATATTCTTTTAATTTTTTCTGGATCTATTTCATAGAATTTGTCTTTTATTTTCAGTGCATTATGAGCATAAGAAGAAGAAAAAATTATTTTATTTTCTTTTTCATTATATAAAACCACTGCTATTTTACTTGTTCCTAAATCAATTCCAAGATACATTTATTTTTCAAGAAGGTTGACTTCGGTTATTTTGTTATCTTTTATTTTTAATGTTTTGATTTCAAATTTACCAAAATTTACCCTGTACTTCTTGCCAAAAATTTCCAAATTTGTTTCTGTTAGTTTCCCAGATGTTTCATAAGCCCTTAATATCAAAAAATTCCCATCTTCTCCTTTTTTTAAAACTTCTACAATTATATTTTCTTTTTCAACTTTAACAAAGGAATTTTCAGAAGGTAAAATTCCTTTGTGAGATAGAGGTAAAATATACTCTATTTCTTTATTTAGAAATGTTGCATATTTTGAAGGATTTATATTATCGTTTTTGTAAGGAATTAACCATAATTTAAATCTATTTATTCCATTATCTATGTAATCACTTTCTTTTAAAATTTTTTCTTTTCCTAAGGTATTTAAGGAATGATGGTAAGCAAATCTTGGACTCCTTAAAATGCTTAATCTTAATTCTTTTCCATCAAAGTCATATCCATAAAAACCATCATTTATTACACATATTCCATATTTCTCATTTTTAAAGTCCCCGGATATTTTTATCCATCGTTGAAATGGATGTTCTTCGCCATCATCTTTTCTTTCCACAAAAGACATGGGTATTTCACAAAAAATTCTCTGATTTTTAAGGTTAACTGGTAAAGATATTTTTAAAAACTTCTTTTTTTCCTGCCAATTAACTTTCCCATTTATTTCAAGATATGGCAAATTATCATATAAATTGTATTCAACAACTATCTCTGATTTATTATAAAGAGTTATATTCGATTTTAGCCACCAAATTTAATTATCAAAAATATTTTAAAACGGACTTTTAAAAATGTCCGATTTTTCTTTTGTTCTTCCTAAATCATATCAAAACCCATCTTTTTATTCAATATCTATTCCGCCGCTTTTATCACTTCCCTTTCTTTTTGTTTTTTTAATCCTCCAAAAAACTTTAGCGGACATCAAAAGGTACGTTTTACACTTTGCACTTTTCTTAAATCTTCCCTTACCCACTCCCGCCACAAAACATCTGGACGCTAAAATATGTGTCTTTCATATTCCATATCAACAACTAAATGATTTTTTCCATCACCTATTATCCACGCAAACTCTAAATCATCTCTGCATTTTAAAACTTCTATCAAAATTTCATACACCCCTTTATCTAATTCAAATTCAATAAGTGGGCTGCCCGGTCTATGCGGCGCTGGTAAAAAATCATTATGATAATGATGAGAAAGAACAAGTTTTTTATCAACCCACATTTTTATTCCATCATTACTTGATGGAAATAATTTAATTTTTCTTTTTTCTTTATTTTTTATTTTTGTCTTCAAAAATATACACACCTGTCCATTATTTTTGAAATAATTTTTTAATGGGAAATAAAATTCATCAAAAATAACTTCTTTATAATTTTTATATTTCCCATCCAATATTTTTTTTTCAATTTCATCAATTCCATTTAAGGAAAATTCTTCTGAAATTTGAAATGGAATTTTTAGTGGTTTTGCATAACTCTCTATTTCAGGTAATTTAAATGGTTTTTCTATCATTGGTAGTCCCTTTTCCTGTATTGCCTTTTCCTCAATTTCTACTATCTCGTTTGATAATTCATTTATATTTTCTGGTACTTTAATTCCCTTTATTCCCCATCCAGCAATTATTCGCTCGTCAATTTTTGTTTTTACCTGTTTTATTATCTCTTCTTTCCCAACTATTATCCCTATTATTGCTCCTGCCGTTGCTCCTGTACAATCAGTATCATATCCACAATTTACACTCTCTATTATTGTCTTTAAAAAATTCCCTTGTCCCTTTAATAGTCCGAGAACTATAAATCCAATATTCTGAACACAATCAGTAAAATTATGATGTCCAAATTTCTCAATTATTTTTTCTCTTATTTCTTTCAAACTTCTTCCTTCTTTTTCAAGTAATTGCGTAAGTTTAACAACATTATAGACATTTGAAGTTTCTGGAAGAAACTCTATTGCTTTATTTATTGCTTTTTCAATATCTTTTTCAACAAAAGTAATTGATTCTAAAACAGATAAAAATACCTCACCATAAACACCTTCATTCCAGTGGTCAACAGAAGCATCCTGATAGGCATACCAGCCAGCAACTTCTGGTCTTCCCGGATTTATACATGCCCATATTTCACTCCTTATTGATGCTCCCATACAATTACAAAACCAGTTATTATAAATCCCTGTTATTGGTGGTTTAAGTCCTAGTGATAAATTCGCCTTTGCTACCCCATATTCATCAAAAGGATAATCTATGTTTCTAATCCATCCATCTGCTAAATCATCTGTTGTTATTTTTATTCCTTTCTTCTTTAAGATATCTAACCAAACTAATTGTAAATCTATATCGTCATTTGCAAATATTTCTTCTGGATATTTATAAGGCAAACTCATAAAGTCCTTCTTCCCTTCAATAGGACATCCTATACTTCCACCTATATTTTTCCCTAACCAGCATCCATAGATATTATGAAAATAATCTTTTGTCATGCACTCTCCTTATTATTATCTCTGGTTCAATTAAAATCTATTCTGCTTTTTTAATTTTCCCTTCAATCCATCTAATTAATCTTTCCCACCCAATAGAGGCAATTTTATCAAACGGCTGATGTACTGTTGTTAGTTGGGATTTTATAATTGCGGAAAGAAAAATATCATCAAAATTAGCAACAGATATATCTTTTTTTTATTTAAATATTTTTTTATTTTTATATTTGCTGTTTTTTGTCTTTGTATAGTTTATACTCAAAACTATCAAGAAGAGCATTCCATGATGCTTCAATTATATCTGTGGAAACACCTATTGTCCCCCAACTATCCTTTTCATCAACTGATTGTATTATAACTCTCGTTAAAGCACCTGTTGCTCTTTCAGGATGTAAAATTCTAACTCTATAATCAGTCAATTTTAAATTTTTTATTTCAGGATATATTTTTTCTATTGCCTTTCTTAAAGCATTATCTAGGGCATTTACAGGACCATTTCCTTCACTTGCAGTTAATTCAATACTTCTATCTAATTTTATTTTTACGGTTGCTTCTGATATTACCCTTTTCCCTCTTTTCTCAACAATTACCCTAAAACCCTCTACCTGAAAAAACTTCTCAAATTTTCCTAACGATTTACTTACCATTAATTCAAAACTACCTTCCGCACTTTCAAATTGATATCCAGTATTTTCAAGTTCTCCAACCATATCAAGTATTTTCTTTACCAATTCAGGTCTCTTTTCAATATCATAACCCTTTAATTTTTGTAAAATAGTACTTTTCCCTGAAAGTTCAGAAATAAGAAATTTCCTTTTATTTCCAATTAAAGAAGGGTCTATATGTTCATATGCTTCTGACCTTTTACTAACTGCATCTATATGAACTCCACCTTTATGAGAAAAAGATGAAAGTCCAACAAATGGTTGATTATTTACTGGCACCATATTTGCAAGTTCATATATTTTCCTTGATATTTCTGTCAAAAATGGCAATTTATTTTCTTCAATACACTTATAGCCCATTTTGAATTGAAGAATTGGAATAATTGAAGTAAGGTCTGTATTCCCACACCTTTCTCCAAGACCGTTCATTGTCCCCTGAACCTGAATACATCCTTCTTTTACTGCAACAATAGAATTTGCAACAGCAACTCCTGAATCATTATGAGTATGAATACCAAGTGGAATTTTAATTTTCCCTTTTATATCTTTTATTATTTTTTCAATTTCAAATGGAAGAGTTCCACCATTTGTATCACATAAAATAATTCTTTCTGCACCAAATTGTTCTGCCACCTTAATTGTTTTTAAAGCATATTCAGAGTTTCTTTTATACCCATCAAAAAAGTGTTCAGCATCAAAAAAAACTTTTCTTCCCATTGAACTAAAATACTTTATTGTATCTTCTATCATCCTTAAATTTTCGTCCAATGAAATCCTTAAAATATCAGTTACATGTAAATCCCATGATTTACCGAAAATTGTTATGTATTCTGTTTCACTCTCAAGTAATTTTTTCAAAAATGGGTCTTTTTCTGCCTGACAATTTTTTCTTCTTGTACTTCCAAATGCAACTATTTTACTTTTTTTAAAATTTTTTCTCCTTATTTTTTCAAAAAAACTTATATCTTTTGGATTTGAACCAGGCCAGCCACCTTCAATAAAGTCAATACCAAAATCATCAAGAATCTCTGCAACTTTAATTTTATCTTCAAGAGTAAATGAAACCCCTTCTGCCTGTGAACCATCTCTCAAAGTAGTATCATAAATTTCTATTTTCCCCATTTTTTTACCTTCCTTAAATTCTATAACTACATTCATTTCCTGTCAATTCATTTTTCACTGTGATTTCGCATAAGAATTTTTAAGTAAATAAATAAGATTACATATTTCAGAAGCCACATCAACATTACTTATAGAGATATTCTCATTCGCTAAAAGTTTTACCGGAGCAAAATTTAGTATTCCCTTAATACTATTTTCTACAAGGATATCACAAACATTTTGCGCCTGGTTTGCTGGAACACAGATAACAGCAACTTTAATTTTTTCTTTTTTAATAAATTCACCAATTCCTGAGATATTTCTTATTATAATATTTTCAATTTTTTTCCCGACTTTTTCTGGGCTTTTATCAAAAGCACCAGATATTTCAATATTTAAATCAGAAAATCCAGGATAACCAATTAGAGCAGAACCCAATCTCCCAACTCCAATAATAATAACCCTAATTTTCTCATCTATGCCTATAATTTTTTTTATTTCTCTTATTAACTTTCCTATATCATATCCAACACCTCTTTTACCAAATTCACCAAAAAAAGATAGGTCTTTTCTGAATTGAGATGATGGAATATTTAATATTTTTGAAATATGTGAAGAAGAAATAATTTTAACACCCTCTCTGTATAGTTTTTCCAAATATCTTAAATAGACAGCCAACCTTTTAATTGTTTCTGATGATATTTGTTGTTTTTTTATCATTTATGCCCTTGATTTTCCACCTGATATATTTATGACTGTTCCAGTTATATAACTTGCCATATCAGAAAGAAGAAATAAAACCACATTTGCAACTTCTTCAAGTTTTCCAACTCTTCCCAAGGGAATAGAAACATTTTCATAACTTTTTCTTAATTGTTCAACTGTTATTCCTCTTGTATATGCAAGTGACCTTTCATATTCAGGTGTTCTTAAAGAGGTTGGTTCTAGTATACCAGGTGCTATACCTACCACTCTTATATTAAATTTTCCTAATTCTTTTGCCCAACTCCTTGTATATGAGTATAAAGATGCTTTTGTACCCGCATAAACACTCTGCCCTTCTGAACCTTCAAGTCCACTTTCAGAAGATACATTTAAAATAACTCCTTTTTTATTTTTAATCATTTCTCTTGCGACTGCCTGTGCACAAAAAAATGCCCCTTTTTGATTAACTGCAACCATCTTATCAAAAATATCTTCTGTAACTTCTTCTTTCCCATCAGGGTCAACAAGCAATCTTGGAGTATTTATGCCAGCATTATTTACAAGAGCATCTATTTTCCCATATTTTTCCTTAACAATTTTTACCATTTCTTCTATTTCATCTTTTTTCGTCACATCCACTTTGACAAAATAAATATTTTCTCCTCCAAACTCCTTTTCCATTTCTTTCCCAATTTTTTCATTTATATCTGCAATAACTACAAATGCTTCTGCTTCTCTCAATTTCAAAGATATACTTTTTCCAATTCCTAAACATCCACCAGTTACAATTACAACTTCTTCTTTTAATGATATACTGACCAATTCCCTCTCCTTTTTTTGACTTATTACTTTTTTATATCTATAATATATCAGTAATTATAACACTTAATACTTAAAAGGAAAAATTATGGAAAAATATAAAGTCCCGATTGAGAAGTTAAGAAAGGAGTGTCCATCTGATTATTTCAAATTTGAATCCACACAACAGGTAAATCCACCAGAAGATATTATTGGACAGGAAAGAGCAAAAAGGGCATTAGAATTTGGTCTAAAAATAAAAAGTACTGGATATAACATATATGTTTCAGGAATTCCAGGTACAGGAAAAACGACATCTGTTGAGCAAATAATAAAACTACTGGCTGAAAATCAACCAGTGCCAGATGATTGGGTTTATGTTTATAATTTTACATCCCCCGATAATCCAAAATCACTGAGATTTCCACCAGGAAAAGCAAATATTTTTAAAAAAGATATAGAAGGGCTAATAAATGACCTGAAACTTGAATTTTCAAGGGTCTTTGAAGGAGAAGTTTATGTTGCACATAAAAACCAGATACTTAAGGACTTTCAAAATAAAAGCGATAAACTTTTTGACCAACTTGAGGAATCAGCAAAAAAAGCAGGATTCCAAATAAAACGAACTCCATCAGGAATTTTATTCATCCCAACAATTGAGGGAAAACCACTTAATGAAGCAGAAATAGAACAATTAACAGAGCAGTTTAAAGAAGAAATAAAGAAAAAACAAGAAATTCTTTACGAACAATTAGATGAAATTTTAAGACAGATAAGACAATTTGAAAAAGAAACAAAGACAAGATTATCACAACTTGAAAAAGAAACGGCAAAATATATTCTGTCACCAAA
Organism: bacterium; assembly: GCA_035370465.1. Taxonomy (NCBI): domain Bacteria; species bacterium. Next base: position 8,427 of record DAOOVW010000020.1, read on the forward strand.
AATAGGGGAACTTAAAGAAAAATATTCTATCCAGAAATATGTAATTGATTACTTAGATGAACTTGAAAAAGATATTGTCGAAAATGTTGACGAATTTAAAGAAAAAAAAGAAATTGAAATACTACCCGGGATGAAATTACCAGAAAGAGAATCAACCCTTTTTAAATATAGTGTAAATGTTCTTATTGATAATTCAAAAACGAAAGGTGCCCCAATAATAGAAGAAACAAATCCAACCTGCTATAATTTGTGTGGAAGAATTGAATATAGACCTCAGTTTGGAGCAATGATTACTGACTTTACAATGATAAAACCAGGGGCTTTACATAAAGCAAATGGTGGATACTTAATTCTTCAGGTTTTTGATGTTCTTAAAAATTATTTCTCATGGGAAATATTAAAAAGGGCACTCAAAAATAAACAAATAATAATTGAAGACCTTAATGAACAATTTCGTCTAATAAATACCCCAACTTTAAGACCCGAACCAATACCATTTGATACAAAGGTAATTCTTATAGGAAACCCATTGTATTATTACCTCCTTTATTATTATGACGAAGATATGAAAAAACTTTTCAAAGTAAAAGCAGATTTCAGTACAATTATGGATAGAAATAAAGAAGGAATAGAAAGTTATACATCTTTCATAAGCAAAATCTGTAATGAAGAAAATTTAAAACCATTTGATAAAGAAGCAGTTGCAAAAGTAATTGAATATGGTTCAAGATTGGTAGAAGACCAGGAAAAGTTAACAACAAGATTTATTGAAATTGCAGATATTATAAGAGAAGCAAATTTCTGGGCAGAAGAAGAAAATTCAAATATTGTCAAAAAAGAACATGTGAAAAAAGCACTTGAAGAAAAAATATACAGGTCTAATCTTATAGAAAAGCGAATTGAAGAACTGATTAAAGAAGGAACTATAATGGTTGATGTTGATGGAGAAAAAATAGGACAGATAAATGGTCTATCTGTTATGGCACTTGGGGATTATAGTTTTGGGAAACCATCAAGAATAACTGCAACTATTTCTGTTGGAAGAGATGGAGTAATAAATATTGATAGAGAAGTAAAACTTGCTGGAACAATTCATAATAAGGGGTTTCTTATTATAAACAATTATATAAAAGAAAAATTTGGACAGAAAAAAGCAATTACTTTTTCTGGCAGTATTTGTTTTGAACAATTATATGAGGAAATTGAGGGTGATAGTGCATCTTCAACAGAACTATATGTTTTACTTTCAGTTCTTTCAGGACTTCCAATAAAACAGGGTATAGCAGTAACTGGCTCTGTTAATCAAAAAGGAGAAATTCAACCAATAGGCGGTGTTAACGAAAAAATAGAGGGATTTTATTATACCTGTAAATCAATAGGACTTACAGGGAACCAGGGAGTTATAATTCCTGAGAAAAATGTAAAAAACCTTATGCTTAATGATGAAGTAATTGAAGCAGTAAAAAATGGGAAATTTCATATCTGGTCTGTGAAAACAATTGATGAAGGGATAGAAATTTTAACACGAGTTCCAGCAGGGAATATGAAAGAAGATGGTACATATCCTGAAAACACTGTAAATTATATTGTTGGTAAGAAAATTGATGAACTTACAGAAAAATATATAGAAACCCAAAAACCAGGAAAAAGCAAAAAGAAATAATTATAGATACATCAAAAAATTCCATATCCAAATCTTCTGAAAATATCAGGTCTATTTCTCCAGTCCTTAATGACCTTTACTTTTAGTTGTAAATAAACATTTTTCCCGAGTAAAAATTCAATTTCTTCTCTTGCCAATTGACCAATTTTTCTTATTCTTTCTCCGCCCTTCCCTATTATTATTCCTTTAAGATTATCTCTTTCAACAATTATATTAGCACTAATAAAAATAACATCTTTGTTTTTCTGTCCTTCTCTTATTTCTTCAACTTCAACTGCTACTTCCTGTGGAACTTCCTGATGTGTTTTTTCAAGAATTTTTTCTCTTATTATTTCACCTATTTTATATTCAGTTGGCAAATTTGTATCTACATCTGAAGGATAAAACTTTTCTCCTTCTGGTAGATGAGAAATTATAACTTTAATAAGGCGGTCAACATTTTGCTTTTTAAGAGCAGAAATAGGAACAATATCTAAAAATTCATATTTTTTATTAAGTTCATCAATTAAAGGTAGAAGTTCCTCTTTATCTTTTAGTAAATCAATTTTATTTATAACAAGGAGTATTTTTTTATTTGTCTTTTTTAACACTTCAAGAATTTTTTCATCTTCTTCTCTCCAGCCCTTAGCATCAATTAAAAAAAGAATTATGTCTGTTTCATCAATTGAACTTAATATCATTTTTTGCATAAACTTGCCCAATTGATTTCTCCATTTTTCTATTCCAGGAGTATCAATAAAAATAATTTGCCCTTCCTCACAGTTATAAATTCCCAAAATTTTTATTCTTGTCGTTGCCGGTTTTGAAGAAACAATAGAGACCTTTTTATTCAGTATATTATTTAGAAGTGTTGATTTACCAACATTTACTCTCCCAACAATAGTAACAAATCCACTTTTCATTCAGGTATCTCCCAATCATCAATTTTAAAAATTTCTTTTTTTCTTTTTAAATAATAAATATAATTTTCATAACTCACATCAGGTGGAACCCTATGGTCAACATGAGGTATATACCCACCTGAATTAACAAACTCCTTTATTCTTTCTAATTCATTATCAATTGACTTCTCCCCATTAATTAAAGCAATTTTATTAATTCCACCTTTAAGAAGAACATTTTTGCCGTATTTTTTTCTTAAAACAACAGGGTCAGAACCACTATTTATTTCAAGAGGAAACATAACATTTACCCCAGCAGAAAGCCATAAAGGAACAAGTTGATTTATATTTCCATCACAATCAACAATTACAACATCTATTTCTTCTTTTTTTAATTTAGAAGTTATTTTCTTATATTTTGGAACCATAAATTTCTCAAAAAGTTGTGGAGATATCATCGGCTGCGTCTTAAATGCCATATCCTCCCAAAAACATGCAAAGTCAATACCTTTAACTTCTTCAAGTGCCTTTTCATTTAATGTAAGAACAAAATTTGCTACATATCCCATTATATCTTCTATAAGGTCTGGCTGAGTATAAAAACTTATAAGACAATTCTCAAATCCCATCCAATCCCTAACCCATCCAAATAAACTACCAACATTTATTCCTAAAGGATAATCCCTTTTTCCCCATTCTTTTTTTAAACTTTCCCAGCTAGAAGGATACCTTTTTTCAATATCAGGTTGAAGTCGTTCTTTAAACTCATTCCAATCATTTCTATTTTCAACAGGAAATTTTAAAAAATGAGGAATTGATGAAGAACCATCTTTAAATATCTGTAAAATTCTACCTGAACTATCTTTTTTAATTATATGTCTTCCTGTCTCTTCAATTATTTCTTCTTCAAAATAAGGTAGTAATCCAAGATTGATTGGAATTATTTCTTGCCTATCAAATTTAAAATATATATCTCCTTTATTATTGTTATTTATATATTCAGGTAGCCCTTCTTTATGCCATTTTAAAAATGTCTCATTCCACCAGCCAAATTCACAGTTGAATATCCTATCAACTTCTTCAAACTCAAAAATCCTTCTCCATCTTTCTCTATTTGTCATATTCCTATAAAATAATTTCCTGCCCTTTTTCTGCTGACTCCTTTTCTTTAAGAACTACATAAAGAGAATCTCTTGCATCCTCAGGGGTTACTACCTGAAATGGTTTGTTATGAATAACATGGTCTATAAAATATCTTAACTCATAAAAGTACCCTCCCATATCTTCAATATTTCCCTCTATTCCTTCTACTTTTATTTTTTCAAAAGTTGGTCTTTCAACATTCCCATTTGCCCCATAAGCAACGACAGTTGGAGTATTTCTTGAATTAAACTCAATTGTCCCTTTTTCAAATTTTGCAATATAACTCATTTCAAATGGAAAACTTGGAGGAAAATCCCATTCACCATCAGCATGAGCAACAATCCCATTTCCAAATGTAAAAGTTGTAAGTACATTAGCATCATTATTATAGTTTTTAACTATTTTTGAAAAAATTTTTTTAGGTTTTTCTCCTAAAAGATAAAGCAAAAAATCAGTATCATGAATATGAAGGTCAACAAGGGCCCCACCACTTTTTTCCTGTGAAAGCAACCAATTTTCCCATCCCCATGTTGGAAGTGGAGATAATCTCCTCATTGAAATTAATTTTAAATCCCCATATCTTTTACTATCATATGCATCTTTCAAGAATTTATATTCAGGCCAGAATCTAATGACCTGTGCAACCATAAATTTGACATTATTTTCTTTACAAACTTTTATCATTTCATTTGCATCCTCAACAGTAAGAGCTATCGGTTTTTCACATATAACATCCTTTTTATTTTCTGCTGCTTTTATAACATATTCTTTGTGTAAAAAAGTAGGCAGACAAACATCAACAATCTGTATATCCGGCTTTTTAAGAATTTGCTCAGGGTCGAAATATGGTATTGTTTTAAACTTTCTTGCAAGTGATTTTGCTTTCTCCCCTCTTATATCAGCAATCCCTACAATCTTTACATCCGGCAATTGACTATAAACTGTTGAATGCATTTCTCCCATAAAACCTGCTCCAAGAATACCAACATTAGCCATTTTTCCTTCCTCCTTTTGTAATTTTTAATACTGGTAATATTCTATTGCCACTTTATTGAAAATGAAAAAACATTATTTTTTTCAACTGTTTGGACTAATTTTCCATCAACAAGCCCAACAGCAAAGTCAATTTTTTCCTGGAGTTGATACTTCCATAACCCCTTTTTATCATAAGAAAGAAAGTAAAAATAGTTACCCTTTTTACCACCCAAAATATCCAGAACAGAAGGAGAAAATATAGCAAAATCAATATCTTCATCAGAAGAAAAATTTTTTATTAAAGTTCCATCACCATTAAAAAGATAAATTTGTCCTTTTTTTGTTGAAACACAGATAAAATTTGTATCTGTAGTTATTTTTATATCTTCTATTTTCCCTTCAACATTTTTTCTCCATCTTTCATTTCCATCATCAGAAAAACAACAAACAACACCATTTTCAAGTCCAGCAAAAACCCAATGGGCATCAGAGGAAATTTTTATAATATCTATATTTTTACTAACTTCTAAATCCCAGAAAATTTCACCATTGTTATCAACATAATAGACATTATTATTTACACCAATTACAAGAAACCTTCCATCTTTTGAAATATCAATTCCTCTTCCATAATTGTTTAATTTTTTATTCCATAAAACAGTTCCATATTTATTTAAAAAGTAGATATTCCCGCCTAAACAATAAAAAGAGAAATATTGTCCATCAGGGGAAACAGCAACTTTAACAATTTTCTCTGGAAAAGATAATTTTCTAATAATATTTCCTTTATCAGAAAGAATATAAACATAACCTCCTTCAGTTCCTAATATTGTTCTTTTTCCATCATCTGAAATTTTTATATCAGATATTAAACTATCTGCTTCAAATGACCATATAAGTTGATTTTCAGGTATATAAAGAAAACCAGGAATATCTTTTTCCTGAAACTTATAACAAAATCTTTCTATAATATTTGGCAAAAATCTAATATCATCTGCTTTGAATTCATAATTTTCAAAAAATATTTTTTTCTTTGGGTCAAAAACATTTATTTCGAAAATATATTGTGATTCAATTCTTGAAAGGAGTGGTTTTATAACATAATCAGCATTTAAAATTTTTGCAACATAGGAAAGGTCTTCTTCATCACCAATATCTTCTTCTGTAATGTTTTCCTCTTCTAATACTTTTTTAAGTTGTTCATTTGTTATTAAATTTATGTTCTTTACTTCTTCCTTAAATATCCCAAGGAATAAATCCTGAAAATCACTCTTTAAAAAATCAGGTACATTATTATAACTAACATTTAAAGTAAGTATATTTGTATTTTTCAGTAATAATTGAATATTTTTTATTTTACTCGTAAGATAGGAAACAGAATATTTTTCACCAAAGAAATTTTTTGTCTCAACTACATTTCTAATTTCTTCATAAATACCTTCTGCATCTCTTAACATATTTTCTTTTTGATAAATAGTTGCAAGTTTCATCATATAAGTAGTATCTGGAATTATACATTTTGAAAGATACATTTGAAGGTACTTTATACCCTCTTTATTTTTATTATGAGAAAGAGCATAATCACCAATTATTCTGTATAAATATGCATCTGGAGTTGCATATTTCAAATATTTCATTGCTTCTCTATCCTGGGGCCAACCATTTGGCCAATTAGAAGGAGAAAATGGTAAAACAGATTGTATTTTTGTTTCTGTAAGACGAAGATAATAATCAGCATAAGAAGTCATACCTTTTGTATCAAATTCATCTGCTTTTTTTAAATAATTTTTTATGTAATCAGGGAATACAACAAGAATATTTTTATTTTTCTCATACCACTCACTTGAAAAACAAATAAAAGAAAATAAGAAAAACAAAAATAGAAATTTTTTCATAACGACTCCTTAAAAAGCATAATACCAAATTGTTCAGGGATATCTATTCTCCCTGTCCAAGTTGAAGTTGATCTATTTTCTATTTCCCTTAGAAAATTTATGCGCCATTTATCTCCATTTTTTATTTCGTTTATCTCAAATTCACTCAAAGGAATAGAAATTTCTGCAATCCATCTATTTGATTCTACATTACTTTTAGCAATCCAGTTTGATTGCCAATTTTTCTCCTTGTCATTATCTGTATAAAATTTCCAGATATAGGAATATCTAATTAAGCCCATTGGATGAAGAACAAATTGATACCATTGCCCTTTAGAATTATACGGGGCTATAGAAATTGTTATAAAATCCCTTGTATTTAAAGTTATTTCTCTGCTTCCCTGGTCTTCACAAATTATAAGAAAATATAAATTTTTCTCATCATAGCCAACTGCAACCTTTGTCTGGATATTATAAGGGACTTTTTCTTTTTCAATGAGTATAAATTCATTACTCATTTTTACCATATCCCAGTATTTATCATCATCCTTTCCATCTATATTGATTGTACCTTCTATCCTATGAGCATATATAATTTTTTCTGTAACCTCTTGAATTCCAAGTTTTTCTTTATAAAGTGCTTGTCTTATTTGAGGTATTTTCCCCCTTAAAGATAATGGTATTGAACTATCATTTAAATACCTATTTGCTTGGCTTCTTAATGGTTCAATATTTTCTTCAGATATTCTAACAAGAAATTCAATTCCCTTTATTTCACCCATTTTTGATAGAGAGTAAGATGCTGCAAGTTTAACATCAAGTTCTTCATCTTCTAATGCCTGTAAAAGTAATCCTATACTTCTTTTATCTTTGATATACCCAAAAATTTCCGCTGCTTTTTTCCTGTATTGTGGATTAGAACTATTAATAAACTTCATAGCATATGGGAAAACATCCTTTTGCCCCATTTTTGCAAGAGAATAGGCAGAATAAAGTTGTAATTCAGGGTCATTGTGTTTTAAATTTTTTTGAAGAATTGGTATTGCTGTCTTATCTCCAATTTCTCCAATTGCAAGTGTAGATATCTTTCTTGTTTCAATATCTGAGTCCAATAATGCATCCTTTATTCCTTTGGCAAAAAATCTTTCTGGTTTTCTCAGAACAACTTCAATTGCTTTATTTTTAACATCAGAATAATTACTCAAAAGCATTTTATAAATTAAATGTTTAACTTCGTCTGTTTGAATAATTGCATCCACTATATCAATTACAAATTTTCTATCACTTGGGTTAGAACTTTTAATTTTTTCATTTAATTTATTCACAACATCTCTTAAAATTTTTCTGCTTTCTTCTTTTACTCTTCCACATGTCTCATTTTTTTCATGATAAGAAAGTATTTCTAAATATTGAACATCAAACATGTCCAAAAGTGAAAATGCAACAATTGCCCCATATCTTATTAACTGGTTAGGGTCTTTTGTTTTCTCAATAAGATAATTTTTTACACTTTCATCTCCAACTTTACCAATTAAATTCAAAGCCGATAGACGCGAATTTATTGAATTGTTTTCATCATCAACAAATTTTTCAAGTGCAGGAATAAAAGCAGTGTCTTTTATATTTTCAATAATTTTTATTGCATATTCCATTACACTTTGTGAATTATCACCAAGTGCATTTACAATTTCAGGATAAGTTGATACATTTCTAAACTTTTCAAGAGCCCATAAAGAATATATTCTTACCGATTCATCAGGGTCATTTAATCCTTTTAATATTCCTTCTAATCCTTCTTCTGTCTTCAATCTAACAAGCGTTTTTATACTTTCTATTTTTACTTTTACCGATGGGGCAGCAAGCAATGATTCAATTTTATCTGCTGCATCTGTCGCTTTTAACTTCTCAAGAGCCCATACACTTCTTATTTTAACCTCATCATTTTCATCATCTAACGCATTTGTTAAATAAGAAATACCACGACTATCTTCTGTACTTTCAATAAGGTATATTGTCCTTATTTTAAGAAATACATTATTGCTTTTAAGCAAATTATAAATATTTTGAACATCAGAATCAGGAAGATTTTTAAATTTCTCTCTATTTTCTGCCTTCCACATCAATCTTGTTAATGACCAGAGAATTTCCTCTTTTACTTTTTCTTTATTATCATTTATCTTTCTAACAAGAACATCAATAGAGTCAGAATTCCCATATTTACCAATTCCAGAAGCAGCATAATATCTTACCTGCCAGTAAGAGTCATCAAGTGCTTTATGAAACTGCAATATTTCTTCTCCAGAAGCAAATTCTACAAGACCTCTTATTGAATAATATCTTACCTGCCAATAACTATCTTCTAATCCCTTTTTATAGTAATCAACACAGGTTGAATCACCTATTTTCCATAAGGTATATGCTACTTTACTCCTAACGATTTCATCTTTATCATCAAGTAATTTTGCAATATCAGGAAGGTATGTTTTATCACCTTTACTTAAAACTTTATTAATAAAATTTATTTTATCGGAAGAAGTGCCATACTTAACCACATTTGTATCTAATTCAGCAGAAAAAAGATAAAAACTAAAAAAAATAAATAAAAAACCAATAAATAATTTATTTGTTTTCATAGTAAAATTTTGGAAATCCAATATCAACAATTTTTATTTTACCACAATAAGCAGGACCTTCATTCATATAAAAACCTTTTTTCCCAAAACCTAAGGATACAGTTAAATTACCTTTTACTGCCACTCCACAGACATCTCCGGTATCGGCATTCAATCCAGATGGAACATCAACACAAATTTTATAAGCAACTTTTTCATTTATATATTCTACTATTTCTCTTACCTGGTCATTTACCATTCCACTAATGCCTGTTCCAAGAATTGCATCTATAATTAAATCACATTTTTTGTATTTTAACACACTTTTAAATTTATTTTCAACTGAAAAAATTTTAACTCCCAAATTTTTCAAAATTACAAAATTTCTTTTTGTAATTTCCGAAAATTTATTTTCTTCTGGAATATAAAAAACATCAACATCAAATCCCCCATTAAAAAGATACCTTGCAGTAACAAATCCATCTCCACCATTATTTCCTTTCCCACAAAAAATTTCAATTTTTCTCTTTTTATTTTTAATAATTTTTTTTGTTTCCTCACTTACACATCTACCAGCATTTTCCATTAAAATTAGTTTTATTATACCATACTTTTTTTCTGTTTCATCTTCTATTTTTTTTATCTCTTCTGATGAAAGAACTATTTTTTTCATTTCAATTACCCCTTAATTTTTCTAAAAGTTCTCTCCCAACCAAATTTACAGGACCAGCCCCAAGAGTAAGTACTATATCATTTACTTTTAAAACTTCAAGTAAGTACTCAACAATTTCTTCAAAAGTTGGTAAATAAAGTGCTTCTTTACCATTTTTTCTGATTTTTTCAACTAAAATTTCTGCATTTACAAGTTTTTTTTCTTTTAAAGAATCTCTAACAAAATAAATATCTGGAACAACTATCTTATCTGCATTAGAAAAAGAGCGGGCAAAATCCTTTAAAAGAAATCTTGTTCTACTATATTGATGTGGTTGAAAAACAACAATCAATCTTCTCCCAGGAAAAACTGTTTTTAAAGTAGAGAGAGTTGCTTTTATTTCAGTCGGATGATGCCCATAATCATCAATAATTAAAATCCCTTTTTCATTGCCTATTATTTCACATCTTCTATGAACTCCATCAAATGTTTCCACTGCTTTTTTTATATCTCCAAATGGTAATCCAATAATATTCCCTACTGCAATACAGGCAAGTGAATTTAAAACATTATGTTTTCCCCATATTTTCAATTTCAAATGTGATATTTTTTTTCCTTTAAAATAACAATCAAATTCAGTTCTTCCTTTTTTTATTACAATATTTCTCCCTGTAAAATCACCATTTTCAAAACCATAAGATATTTTTTCTCTCTTAACTTTTTTAACCACTTCCACAACATTTTTATCCTCATTACAATAAACTATAAAACCATCTTTTTTGACATTATTACAGAACTCCCAAAAAGCACTTTTTATTTCTCTTATATCATAATAATAATCAAGATGGTCTTTCTCAATATTTGTTAAAACAGCAATTTCTGGGGAATAATTTAGAAATGACCTTTTATATTCACAACCTTCAACAACAAGAAAATCACTTTTTCCAACCCCAGAATTTCCCAGTCCAATAATTTTCCCTCCCACAAGAAACGAAGGAGATAGTTTATTTTTTTTAAGCAAGTGGACAACAAGAGCAGATGTTGTTGTTTTTCCATGCGTCCCTGAAATAGTAATGCCTCTTTTATTTTTCATTATTGCCCCAACACCTTCTGGATAACTCATCATAGGGATTTTAAGTTGTTTCCCTTTTTTATATTCTGGATTATCTGGAAAAATTGCTTGAGAATAGATAATTAGTTCAATGTCCTTTGTTATATTTTCTTCTCTCTGTGGAGAAAATATTTTTACCCCTTTTTTTTCAAGTGCTTTTGTTATAGGGGTTAAATTTGTATCAGAACCAGAAATAATTTTCCCCTCTTTAAGCAAAATATATGCAAGTCCACTAACCCCTATCCCTCCAATTCCAATAATATGAACTCTTTTTACCCTTTCAAAAATATCATTTTTTCTCATTTAGAGCACCAGTTATAATATTAACAATTTTTCCATCATCATAAATCTTTACTTTTTCAAGTGCCTTTTTTATTTTCTCATAATTTCCCAAAAATTTCTCAAAATATAATGGAAAATTATAAACAATTTCTTCCCTTTGTGGAATAAGAAAACAGGCATCCTTTTCCTGTAAAAACATTGCATTAAAAAATTGGTGTCCGCCAGCAAAAGGATATGGAATTAATATAGAAGGTATTTTCCAGTATGTAAGTTCAGAAATTGTTCCTGCCCCTGCTCTTGAAATAACAATATCTGCAATAGAATATAGTTCATTCATATTATAATAAAAATCAAAAACAATCCCACTTACTTTCTTTTTAAAAAAAATCTCTTCAACTTTTACCTTTTCTTTACCTGCAATAATTATAATATGAAAATCGTTTTTTTTAACAAAATAATCAATATTAGAAGTTATAAGTTTATTTAAAAAAGATGCTGACTGACTTCCACCAAAAACAACAATTACTTTTTTATTTTTATCTAAAAAAAAATTTTCAATTATTTCTTCTTTTGAGATATGAATTTTAAATTCCTTTAATAAAGGGAAACCAGTAACAACGACTTTCTTTTCTGGTAATTTATTTCTATAAGGAAAAGTTAAAAAAGTTCTTCTTGAAAGAATTGAAAAAAATTTTGTTACTTTTCCCGGGATATAATTTTGTTCGTGAAGGTATATATCTTTTCTTAAAATTTTCCCAGCAACAAGAAACGGAAAAGTTGTATAACTGCCAGTGCCAACAATTGCAACAAAATTTTCCTTTTGAATAAAAATAAAACATTTAAAAATATTGAATAAAAATTTAAAGGGTATTATAAAAATCCCTTTTTTTGAAATTTTTACCTCAGGAATAATAGAAAAGTTATAATTCCTTTTATTTAACCAATTAATTATAAATCCCCTTTCAGGAACAAAAAATTTAACTTTTATCCCTTTTTCAATTAGTGAATCACCTATTGAAAGAGCAGGAAAAAAATGTCCACCAGTTGGTCCTGAAACAATAGCAATTTTTTTTTCTTTATTATGCAATAATTCTCTCCTTATTTCCCATATTATAACACATCAACCGCATAAATTTAACTTTCCCAGACATACTTACTTGGCTAAAAAGTTGATTACATTATTATTTTATAGGATAATTTTGAATAAATGGAATTATAAGAGAAAAAATAAGGAATATCATAGGAGGTGGGGAAATGTTAAAAAAACTTGCTAATGAGGAAATAAATTGGTTATTACTTTCTGAAAAAGAAAACTACGAAAAAAACATTAAAATAATTGCTCAGAAAAACAAAATAGGAGAAGGAGAAATTACAGAAGAACTGAAAACAACAACTGAACTTTTAGATATAGGAGAAAGAATAGAGAACAAAATAATAATAACTCCTGAACTATTTAAAAATGTATTTCTACTTGCCCTGACAGATTTTGAAAGTAAATTGGTAAAATATTGGGATACCCCTGGTGAATTCACAAAAATAATGATTGGTAAAACACTATCAGACAAAAGCATGTTGCATTTAATGGCAGATATATTGAAATTAAAATATTATAGAGAATACTGGTCATTAGATGCTGTTTTTTATGAAAAAGAAGACAAAGAGCATTTTCAGTTGCCATTTTTGGTTGCTGAATATTTGCCTGTGGTTATTGAACATGAAAACGCAATATCTGGAAGTTGTCTTGAAATGAATAAATTATCTATATTCAACTCCCCATTAAAAGTCCTTATTACTTATCCAGAAACGGAAGATAAAAATAAATACCTTAACTGGTACACAGAAATACTCAAAAAAGCAGATATTTTTGATGATTTTTCAACAAAAAGAAAACATCTTTTAATTTTTGGATATAAAAAAGAAGAGAAAACATTCTGGGAGTTTTATACCTATCAAAATAAAACATTTTCTCTACTTGAATAAAAGGTAAGTTCCACTGAATCCAATTAGGGCAGACATAATTTTGGGGTATATAAATATCTTATTGCTTAATAAATATGGCTAACTGAACTTGAAGAAAAATGTAGGTCTTTCGTATTGAAGTTGCATTTAAAGTATTTAATATATCATCTTCAAAAAACAATTTTTTCTCTACCAGTGCCAGAAAAACTTTTCTTGTTTCCTTTGTAAACCAATCCAAAATCCCGTTTTCTTATAACTATGAAGAATTGAAAATTATCAAAAACAAAAAGTAGTGTAGATTTAGAATTGTGAATTTGAATAATAGATGTATTTATATTATAACTATGAAAAAATTTAAAGAATTCACATTTTGAAATGGGGTAATACTATTTTTACATTAAAGGTGTAATAAAAATCAGAGCCCTCACCCCTGCCCTCTCCCCCGACTATCCCTTACCCATAAGTTCCCCCTTTTAAAAAATGTTAAGATAGAAGAACATGGTTTTCTATGAGAACCGGGTTCTTGAAACAATAAGGTAAGTAAGTTCCTCATTTAACAAACCGACAAAAGTAGCAGGACTTAGCAGGGCAGAGTTGGTGCGTTATCGTCTTCCAGATAGCACAACGGGGATGAAGTGGAACTTAAAGGGATTTCCAAGCACAACGGGACAAAGTAAGATGCAGAGAAATTCAACCCCGGGCGTTGCCCAAAAAAATTTTGTGGGAAGTTAGAGTATTACAAAGTTTTAATAAAAGACAACCAGATGAAAGATACTTTTCAATCATATGATGTTCATGCTTATATAATCAAAATGAAATAAAAAGAAGTTAGAAAAGAGAAGTTAAAAAAGATATCTCTTTACTGAAAGTGGATATTTCACCATGACCAGGATATATTATTGTTTTTTCTGGTAGTTTAAGCAATTTCTTAATTGAATTTAAAAGTTCTTCCTCATCTCCTCCAACAAAGTCAGTTCTTCCAATTCCACCAGCGAAAATTGTATCCCCTGTAAAAGCAAAATTTTCTCCTAAAAGAGATATACTTCCCGGTGTATGACCTGGTGTATGTAAAACATTTAAAGAAATATTGCCAATTTTTATTATATCTCCTTCCTGCAATATTTTTGTCTGGCAATTACATATAAATGGTATCCCAAAAAGTATTGAAAGATTTTTTTCAGGGTTTTTAAGATATTCTTCATCTAATTTATGAATATAAACAGGTAAAGAAAATTTTTCATTTTCTCCAATATGGTCAAAATGTCCATGTGTATTTATTATTATTTCTACTTTTATTTTCTCTTTTTCTATCTGATATTTTATTTTTTCACTTTCTGCCCCAGGGTCTATAATAGCACCTTTTCCTGTTTCTTCACACCAGATTATATAGCAATTTGTAAAAAATTCTCCAACAACAATTTTTTTTATCTTCATTAGCATATCCTTGGAAATTGAGCACCTGCCTGGAACTCAACAACTCTTTCAACTCCAATTTCTGTCTCTATTAAAACTTTTCTTTTTATTTTGTCTGTTACTTCTCCTATAATTTCTGCTTTTTTTCCCAATTGTTGTTTTCTCATTGTTTCAACCACCTTTTCTCCATATTTTCTATCAACTATAATAATTATTTTACCTTCATTTGCTATGTAAAGAGGGTCAAAACCGAGAATTTCACATAAGGAATTAACTTCTTCACTTATGGGAATTTTTTTCTTATAAATTTTTATTCCAATATCTGATTTTATAACTATTTCATTTAAGGTTGCCGCAACACCACCTCTTGTTGGGTCTCTCATAAATTTTATTTTTTCTCCAAATGGAAATATCTCTTTCACAATAGGATATAAAGAAGAACAATCACTTTTAATTGAACTTTCAAATTCAATACCTTCTCTCTTTGTTATAATAGAAAGCCCATGTAATCCAATATCTCCATTTATTATTACCAGGTCTCCAAGTTTTATTCTTTCAATTCCTAATTTCATCCTTTTATCTTTTATTCCAATTCCACCTGTATTTATAAAGATTTTATCAACTTTCCCTTTTTCAACTACTTTTGTATCACCAGTGGTTATTTTTACATTTTCTTTTTTACTTTCATTTGCCATTGAAATAACTATTTTTTCAAGTGTTTCAAAATCAAACCCTTCTTCTATTATAAATGATGAAGAAAGAAAAAGAGGGGTTGCCCCACTTACTGATAGGTCATTTATTGTTCCACAGATTGAAAGTTTTCCAATATCTCCACCAGGGAAAAAAATAGGACTTACAGTATAACTATCTGTTGTAAAACAAATATCTTCTTTCCCAATTTTTAATAAAGAAGCATCTTGGAGTTTTTCAAGATATTCATTTTTAAAATGTTTTACAAAAATATTTTCTATAAGATTATAAGTTAATTTTCCGCCATCTCCATAAGATAAAGTTATTTTTTGCATTTTCCCCTAAATGTTTGTTAATTTCCGTTTATATTTTTAGGTACTAATTTTAAAAATTCCCCTTCAAATCCCCCCTTACCCCCCTTTGAAAAAGTGGGGAATAACGAACCAACTTACTCCCTCCTTTAAAAAAGGAGGGATGGGCTCGCCCGTAGGGTCCTCACTTTTGGCTACGGATTTTAAACTATGCCCGAGGGGGTGGATTTAGAAAAATCTCCCCTTGCCCCTCTTTTATAAAGAGGGGAATATTAAATCCCCCCTCATCCCCACCTTCTCCCCAGCGGGGAGAAGGATGAAATCCCCCTTTTTCAAAGGGGGAGGTATTTTGGAAATAAAACACCAACTCTGCCCTGCTACCCTTTCTTTAATGTGGAGGACCGTCCTCCACAGAATAACTATGTTGATTGAAGAGGAATCTCATATTTATAATAAGCAGAACATGTCCCTTCTGATGATACCATGCATGGTCCTACTGGATTTTCTGGATTACAAAATTTGGCAAATAATTTACAATCAAATGGCTTTTTTGTTCCTTTAAGTATTTCTCCGCATATACAGGAACTTTCTTTTTTTATTTCAGGTATTTTTACTTCAAATTTTTTTTCAGCATCAAATTCATCAAAGTCATTTTTTATTTTAAGTCCACTTTTTTCTATATTCCCAAGTCCTCTCCACTCTGAATCAATTTCTTCAAAAACATCTTCCATATTTTTTCTGGCAATTCTATTTCCATCCTCTTTTACTGCTCTTTTATACTGAATTATAACTTCACCTTTTTGTTTTGACATAATTTTTTCAATTAAAATATAAATACTCTCAACTATATCTAACGGTTCAAATCCAGTAATAACACATGGAATATTATAATTCTTTGATATAAAATTGTATGGCTTCTTACCTATTATTGTGCTGACATGCCCCGGACATATAAAACCATCAATTTTAACTTCATCATCTTTTAAGAGTAATTCCATTGCAGGTGGAATAAGTTTATGTCCTGAAAAAACATAAAAATTTTTTATTTTTTTTCTTTTTGCTATTTTAATAGTAGAAGATACAATTGGGGATGTTGTTTCAAACCCAATTCCAAGAAATATTATATTTTTATCAGTCCTTTTTTCAGCAATTTCAAGAGCATCAAAAGGAGAATATACAACTTTTATTTCTCTACCTTTGCTTTTTTCTTTTTCAAGAGAAGAATAAGAGCCAGGAACTCTCATCATATCTCCAAAAGTAGTAATAATTGTGTTTTCAATTTTAGAAAATTCTATTGCTTTATCTATATATGAATTTGGACTAACACATACAGGGCACCCCGGTCCAGAAAGTAAATTTATGTTTTCTGGTAAAACACCTCTTATCCCAAATTTCCCTATTACCATCGTATGAGTTCCACATACCTCCATTAAATTTATATTTTTATCATATTTTTCTGTCTTTTTTTCTATCAGTTTCAATATTTTTTTTATTATTTCCGGGTTTCTATACTCCTGTATATATTTCATTTGCCCATCTCACTTAATAATTTCAATGTTTTCCCTGCTTGTTTTTTATCAAGTTTTGTTATTGCAAAACCAGCATGAACAATTAAATAATTACCCTTTTTAACACTTTTAACAAGAGAAATATTTACCTTTTTCTTAACTGTACCAAGAGAAACAATGGCAAAATTATCTTTCATTACTTTTTCAACTTTCATTGGAACTGCTAAACACATTGTTTTTCTCCTTTCAATAAAAAATTACCTATAACTGCCTGCCCAAGACAAATTCCACCATCATTTGTTGGAACTTTTCTATGAATAAATAATTCAAACCCATCTTTTTTTAAATCATTATATGTTTTTTCAAGTAAAAAATTGTTTTGAAAGACACCACCTGATAAAGCAACTTTATTTATTTTTCTTTCTTGCCTTATGATATTTACAACTTTCCTTATTATATCAGAAATTGTTATATGAAACCTATATGAAATAAAACCAACTGTTTTTTTATCAATCAGGTCATGAACAATTTCCTCAATCATTTTTTCAACATTGATAATATAAACATTATTTTCTTTCTTGATTTGATAATTATATGGTTCACTTTTTGTTTTTTCAATTTTCATTTCAAGTTCAATTGCTGCCTGACCTTGATAATTTATTGTATTTCTTATTGAACATATTGAAGAAACAGCATCAAAAAGTCGTCCCATACTTGAAGTTAAAGGGCAATTTATCCTTTTTTCAATCATTTTTTCAATTATTTTCCATTTTTTTATATCAATATTCTTTACAAAATCAATATCAAGAGAAAGGAATTTATTACCAAATGTTTTGTATAAATAAATACAACCCAAACGCCATATTTCCTTTATTGCCTTTTCTCCACCAGGTAAAGGAATATAATCAAGATGAGAGACCCTTTCAAATTCAGTATAATCACATATTAGAAATTCCCCCCCCCAGATGTTTTTGTCTGTTCCAAATCCAGTTCCATCAAAAGCAATTCCTATTATTTTTTCATTTTTAAGCTTATTTTCAGCCATAACAGATGCAATATGAGCATGATGATGCTGGACGCCAATTCCAATTATATCTTTGTTTTCTTCAATCATACTTACTGCAATTTTAGATGAGAAATATTGAGGATGAATATCATAACATATAACTTCTGGTTTTATTTCAAGAGTTTTTTCAAGAAGTTTTATTGACCTTTTATATGAGTCAATTGAAGATACATTTCCAATGTCTCCAATATGCTGACTGGGATAAACTTTGTTTTCTTTTGTTAAAGCAAAAGTATTACTCATATCAGAACCAGCAGAAAATATATTTTTTTTAAATTTATACGGGAATTCAATCATTTCAGGAACATAGCCTCTTGAACGCCTTATGAAATATGAACTTCCTTTGAATACCTTCAATAAAGAATCATCACAATTTATATAAATTTCCCTATTGTGAGTAAGAAAAAAGTCAAAAATTCCTTTTAGTTTCTCAAATGCCTGTTTATCATCATAAACAATTGGTTCTTCTGACAAATTTCCACTTGTCATAACAAGAACTTTTAAATTTTTATTTAAAAAGAAAAGAATATGATGGATGGGTGTATATGGTAGCATAAAGCCCAAATAATTATTTGAAGGGGCAACTATTGAAGGAATTTTATTATTTTTTTTCTTCAAAAGGACTATTGGACTTTGCCATGAATTAAGATATCCTTTTTCTTCTTTACTGATATAGCAAAATTCTTCAATTGTTTTTATATCCCTTGCCATAATGGCAAATGGTTTATCAATTCTATTTTTCCTCTCCCTCAATGTTTCAACAACTTCTTCATTTAAAGCATTACATGCAAGATGATAACCACCAATTCCTTTAATAGCAACAATTTTTCCTTTTTCAATAAACCAAGAGGTATTTTCTATACTTTTTATCCCCTCTTCTACTATTTCTCCTTTTTTATTTTTTAAAAACATACCAGGTCCACAATCAAAACAACAATTTGGTTGGGTATGAAATCTTCTACTTTCAGGGTTATTATATTCTTGTTGACATTTTTCACACATAATAAATTCAGACATTGTTGTATTTTTTCTATCATAAGGAATATTTTTTATTATTGTAAATCTTGGACCACAATTAGTGCAGTTAATAAATGGGAAAAGATACCTTCTATTACTCGGGTCAAAAAGTTCTTTTAAACAATCAGGACAAGTAGCAATATCAGGTGAAATTTCTACTTTTAGGGATTTTTGTTTTTTACTCTCAATTATTCTGAAGTTTTTTTCATTTTCAATACTTAAAGGAATAACTTTTATCTTTTTTATTTTAGCCCTTGGTGGAGGATAATTTTTGATTTTCTTGAGAAAATTTTTTATATTTTTTTGAGGTCCTTCAATTTCTATATAAACACCTTCGGATGTATTACGGACAAAACCAGAAAGGTTTTCTTCCTTTGCATACCTGTAAATAGTGGGTCTGAAACCAACACCCTGAACTATTCCGGATATTTTCAAACAAACTCTTTCATTTTTATTTTTTAATAATTTCACAGAATTTTCTTCCTGCATCAAAAAGTTTCTCTTCCATATTTTTATCTGGCTTACCCTTTATAACAATTGAATCCATAACTTTTTTAAAGTTAAATGTCTGAGCAATGTTTTCAATACTTTCGATACCTTTACCTCCTCCACCATGTGTAAGAAATGCAAAATATGGTTTTCCTTCAACCTTGCCTCTTGATGGATAAAATGTTCTATCAAAAAAATCTTTAAGTACTCCTCCCATGTAACCAAAATAATCTCCTGAACCAAAAATTATCCCATCGGCTGAAAGTAAATCATCAATATCTGCCTGAAATCCTTTTTTTATAACAACTTCAACATCTTCATTGCTTTTTATCCCTTTTTTTATTGCAAAAGCAGCAGCTTCGGTATTACCTCCTAATGAACAATAAACAATAAGAATTTTTTTCATTTTGCATCCTTTTTGATATTTCATAGGTTAATAATTTTTTTTATATTTTTTTCAGTTATCTTTTCATAAACACTTTGAGTAATTTTTTTATCTTCACGAGATTTTTTAATGTATTGAATAATTGGAACATCCTGGTTTACATGGCAGATATCAGTTCCAAAAAAAAGTTTATTTTGAAATTTTTCAAGGAATTTATATCCAAAATTTACATCTCTTGTTATTGCATTATAACCACTACCAGCAGATAAATCAGCAAAAGAATTACTATAATTAGAAAGAAGTTTTATTACTGCTCCTTCATTTTTTATTTCTCCTTTTGGATAACTACTAAATTCTTCTTTCTTAATATCTGACGAGATTTCTGCCCAGAAATGTGGACCATGACCAATAAATAATGTCTCTGGGAATTTCTTTATCATTTGTTCAAATTTAGGCAATCCAACCTCATCAAGACATGTTGTTCCAGAAAGGTCAAAAATAATTGGCATTTTCAATTCACCACAAACTTCATATATCTTTTGCATACGAACATCATCAACATAAAGCCCACACAACACTTCACCAAATCCTATACATCCTCTTTCTTTATATTCTTTTATTACATTTGGAACTTCTCTCCTTCTGGGGTCAACATTACAAAAGGGAATAAATCTATCAGGATATTTTTTACATATTTCAAGTACATATTCTGTTGTTACATAATAAGAAGTATCCTCTGGATTTTCAATAGGAAGAAGTACTGCTTTTTCAATATTATTTTTATCCATAAAATCTAATAAATACTCTGGTTCAAGTGGTGGTTCAAAATATAATCTGCCAATATGCATATGAATATCTATCATTTTTTCTC
>DAOOVW010000021.1:0-3424 GCA_035370465.1 bacterium
TATTATTGAGTTCCATTTATATTTCCTGTATAATAATAAAAAAGGTGAAAAAATGGTAAAAACAATTGAAGAAAAATGTCGGCTCTTGAATTATCAATTATATTTACTTCATACTATTTCAAAAACGATAAAAGAAACATTTAATGAAAACAGGATACTTAATGTAATTCTTACAGGACTTACAGCAAATGGAGCAATTGGTTTAAGTAGAGCAGCAGTTTTTTACTATGATAGAGATAAAAATATCATATATGGGAGAAAAGGAATAGGCCCTTTTGATAATGAGGAAGCATATAAAATATGGAGTGAATTAAGTAAAAAAAATATCTCCCTTGAAGAATATCTTTCATATAATC
This sequence comes from bacterium, assembly GCA_035370465.1. Lineage (NCBI taxonomy): Bacteria > bacterium. Next base: position 357 of record DAOOVW010000021.1, read on the forward strand.
TTGAAAAAGAACTTGCAACACAAAAATTCCCACAAACAATTAGAAAAATAGTAATTAATTTAGATGAACTAAATGAAGAAAATTATTTTAAAAGAGTAATAAAAGAAAAACAAATTTTTCATATGTATATGGATAACAAGCAGGCAAGTATTTATTTACCAAAAGAAATAGAAACAATATTTATACCTTCTGAGATAGTATTACTACCTCTATATTCTTCAAAAGATATTATAGGTATCATTATGGCTGATAATGCTTTTCACTTTCACCCCATTGATGAATCCACATTATTACTTATTTCGTTAATCAGTATACAAACAGGAATTGCATTAGAAAATGCCAATAATTACAATATTGTTCAAAAACAACTTGAAGAATTAAAAGAACTTCATAGTGCAATGGAAAGTATGCAGGAAGAATTAGTTAAGAAAGAAAAACTATCAACCATAGGGAAAATGGCATCTTATTTTATTCATGAAATTAAAAACCCACTTGCTACTGCTGGTGGTTTTGTAAAAAGAATATTGGAATCAAATGATATTTCCTCTATTCATAGAGATGCGGATATTGTTTTGAAAGAAATAAAAAAACTTGAGCAAATTTTGAATAAATTTTCAAATTTTACTTTACTTACTCCAATGAAAATAGAAAAAATTTCTTTACTGGATATAGTTAAAGAAATTCTTGACACTTTTGAACTTGAATTATCTAAAAAATATATAGATGTGCAAATTGATATACAGCAAAATATTTCATTAAAAGCGGAAAAGGTACAATTATATGAGATATTATTTAATTTAATATCAAATGCTATTGAAAATATGGAAAGAGGAACAATAAAAATATCAGCAGAAGTTGAAAACTCACTTTTGAAAATATCTGTTGAAGATACTGGAAAAGGCATACCGAAAGAAAATATCCCTTATGTAATAGAGCCGTTTTTTTCTACAAAAAATGAAGGACTTGGACTTGGACTTTTTATTGTGTCAAATCTTGTTGAAAGTTATGGGGGGAAATTAGAAATAGAATCTGTTGAAAAAAAAGGAACAAAAGTAAAAATATATTTCCCTATAATAAATTAGGGAAAGGGGGGGAAATGATAAAGAAAAAAATACTTATTGTGGAAGATGTAATAAATGAGCAGATTCTTTATAAAGAAGAGCTTGAAAAAGAAGGATTTGAAGTATCCTGCGTATCAAATGGAATAGAAGCAATAGAGTTTGTAGAGAAAAATTTGTGCGACCTTGTTATACTTGACCTTCATATGCCAAAAATGGATGGTATAGAAACATTGGGAAAATTACTGACAAAAAAAAGAAATCTTCCTATAGTAATTTATACTGCCTATCCTCAATATAGAGAACAGTTTTTAACATGGGCAGCAGATGCATACTTAATTAAAAATTCAGATATTGACTTATTAAAAAATAAAGTGAAAGATATTCTAAGTGAAAAATGAATTTAAAAGATATTACAATATTTATTCTTGCTGGTGGAAAAGGAGAAAGGTTATATCCTCTCACAAGAGATAGAACAAAACCTGCAGTTCCTTTTGGTGGAATATATAGAATTATTGATTTTCCATTAAGTAATGCAATAAATTCTGGGCTAAGAAAAATTTATATTTTTACACAATACAAATCGCTTTCTTTACACAGACATATTAGAGAAGGATGGAATATATTTTCAAGGGAATTGGGAGAATTTATTGATTTTGTTCCTGCCCAACAAAGAATTGGTGACGAATGGTATCAAGGAACTGCTGATACTGTTTTTCAGAATATCAATATACTTGAATTAGAAAAACCAAAACTTATACTTATACTTTCAGGTGACCAGGTATATAAAATGGACTATATGAGAATGATAAATGAACATCTTAAAAAAAAAGCAGACATGACATTGGCTACATTTGAAGTTCCACTTAATGAAGCACATAGATTTGGAGTACTTAGCGTAGACAAAGATAATAGGATAATAGAATTTAAAGAAAAACCAAATAATCCCTTTCCTTCTCCTGAAAATCCCGAAGTTGCACTTATTTCAATGGGTATATATATATTTAATCTTGATGTTCTAATTAAAAAAATTATAGAAGATGCTAAAAAATCAGAAAGTTCTCATGATTTTGGAAAGGATATTATTCCTTCAATGGTTGGTAAAGATAATATTTATGCTTTCAGATTTATAGATGAAAATAAAAAAAATACAAAATACTGGAGGGATATAGGAACAATTGACTCATACTGGGAAGCAAATATGGATTTAGTAAATGTTGACCCTCTTTTAAATCTTTATGATAGGGACTGGCCTATTAGAACTTTTCAGGAACAATATCCGCCAGCGAAAACTGTCTTTTCAACTGGAGATAGAAAAGCATCTGTCACTGATACAATGCTTTCCAGTGGCTGTATTGTAAGCGGAAGTAAAGTAATTCATAGTGTACTTTCATCAAATGTTCGGGTTCATAGTTATGCTGAGGTAATTGATAGTATTTTATTTGAAAATGTAAATATTGGAAGACATTGTAAAATAAAAAGAACCATTATAGATAAAAATGTGGATATTCCTCCACATACTGAAATAGGTTATAATTTAGAAGATGCAAGGAAAAGATTTCATGTATCAGAAAACGGAATAGTAGTAATACCTAAAAACTACAAATGGTGAGGTGAATATGTCAGAATTAAGGAAAGACCCTGTAATAGGAAGATGGGTTGTTATAGCAACAGAAAGAAAATTCAGACCATCAGATTTTATAAGCAGTGAGGCAGAGACATCAAAAGAAACATTCTGTCCATTTTGTCCTGGTAATGAAGATAAAACACCCCCTGAGATATTTTCTATAAGGCATGGTAGTACACCTGCCAATACTACTGGCTGGGAAGTACGAGTTGTGCCAAATAAATTTCCTGCATTAAGGATAGAAGGAGAACTGAATAGAAGGGGGGTAGGGATGTATGACATAATGAATGGTATTGGTGCTCATGAGGTAATTATTGAGACACCCCAACACAAAAATGCAAATAAAGAAAATTAAACTTGTTGAGGCAATTATAAAGTCTGAT
>DAOOVW010000021.1:3434-16008 GCA_035370465.1 bacterium
ATGCAAATAAAGAAAATATATATATTAAAGATTACTCTATAAAAACTATGACAAATATAATTGAAACATATCAATCAAGATGCATTGATTTAAAGAAAGATATCCGTTTCCGTTATGTTCTTGTATTTAAAAATTTTGGTAAAGAGGCAGGAGCATCTTTATCACATCCACATTCTCAAATTATAGCAACTCCTATTGTTCCAAAAAACATAAAAGAAAAACTTTTTGGTGCTAAATGGTATTTTGAATATAAAGAGAGATGTGTATGGTGTGATATAATTAATCAGGAAATAGATAGTGGGAAAAGAGTAGTTGAGCAAAATTCTGCATTTATAGTAATTGCACCTTTTGCTTCAAGATTTCCTTTTGAGTTATCAATATTACCTTTAAGGCACTCTCCTGATTTTGAAAGTATTGACTCAAAAGAGAAAGAATTGCTTGCAGAAATAATGGTGAGTACTTTCAAAAAAATTTCAAAAGGGCTTTCTAATCCTTCTTACAATTTTATGATTCTTACTGCTCCTGCAAGATATTCCCGTCCTGGTTATTGGCAAACATTGGAAAAGGATTACCACTGGCATATAGAAATAATACCACGGATTGTAAAACAGGGCGGATTTGAATGGGGAACTGGGTTTTACATAAATCCAACATCACCAGAAGAAGTAACCGACTTTCTTAAATCACTTAATGTATAGGAGGGATATATGGAGAAAAAAAATATTTGTTTAGTTGCAGCAGAAGGTGTACCATTTGTCAAAGTAGGTGGAATGGCAGATGTAGTCGGCGCTTTATATAAGTATCTTAAATCAAAACATAACTTATATCTTTTTCTACCATTTTATAAAAAAATAAAAGAAAGTTATAAAACAGAAAAAATTGGTACCTATGATGTATTTTTTTCAAACGATAGACAGGAGAAAGGTTTTGTCAATAAAAGTATTGATTTCCCCGGTATTTATTTCATTGGTAATGACAACTATTTTGAAAGAGATGATGTTTATGGACCAGATGGTAAGGACTATCCTGACAGTGCTGAAAGGTTCTCCTTTTTTTCAAAAAGTGTTCTTGAAGTTATGAAAAAATTTAAGATAAATGTTCATATTTTTCACTGTCACGACTGGCATACTGCACTTATTCCATTATATTTAAAACTATATTATAAAGATATCTTCCCCATTGCAAAAACACTTTTTACAATACATAATTTAGGTTATCAAGGGGTTTTTCCTGTTGATAAATTTCACATTTTGGGGTTGCCATGGGAATATTTCAATATGGATGAATTAGAATTTTATGGAAATGTCAATTTTATGAAAAGTGGGATAATACATTCAGAAAAAATAAATACAGTAAGTCCAAAATATGCAAAAGAAATACTCACACCGGAATTTGGTTATAACTTGGATGGATTGCTTAGAAAATATCAAAACAAACTTACAGGAATACTTAATGGTATTGACTATCAAATATGGAATCCTGCAATTGATGGAAATATCTATAAAAAATATAGAGGTTATAAAAATAAATTAGAAAATAAGTTAGCCCTACAGAAAAGATTAAAAATTCAGCAAGGAAAAGAAATACCTGTTTTTGGAATGATTTCACGGCTTGTAGAACAGAAAGGAATTGACCAATTATTAGAAATAATGGAAAGTATCCTTTCTTTACCATTAGAAATTGTTATTTTAGGAGACGGAGAACAAAAATATAAAGAAGCATTATCTAAATGGCAGCAAGATTTCCCTAAAAAACTATCTATTACATTTGCATTTGATGATAAACTTGCACATCAAATATATGCAGGGAGCGATTTTTTCCTTATGCCTTCTAAATTTGAACCATGTGGATTAGGGCAGATGATAAGTTTCAAATATGGAACAGTTCCAATAGTTAGAAAAGTCGGAGGACTTGCTGATACTGTTAGTAATTATAATTTTGAAACAGAAGAAGGAACTGGTTTTACTTTTGAGGGTGGGGCAAAAGAATTCTTTTTATGCATAGAAAATGCTTTGAAAGTTTTTGCAGATAAAAATAAAATGGAACGACTTGTAAATAAAATTATGAAACTCAATTTTTCATGGAAAACATCAATAGAAAAATATTTGAAAATTTATGAGGAATTGATGGAACAATGATATATCTTTCAATCCTCTGGCATATGCATCAACCAAGTTATGTATTCAATGGAGAAATAAACACTATTATACCTGTTTTTCGCACATTATTTAATTATTATCCTATGGCAGTTCTTACAGAAAAATATCCAGATATAAAAATTAATTTTAATTTTACACCTGTGTTACTTGACCAAATTCAGGGTATAACTTCTGCAAAATATTATGACAATTTTCTTTCTATCCTTGTAGATGATACAAATGATGAAGAAAAAATTTTAACTTTTGCTTCTGAGATACCTGGAAGAATTCTTGAAAAACAATATACGCTTAAAATCCTATTAGATAAAGTTAAAACAAACACTTTTTCTGTTCAGGATATTTCTGATATAAAAGTTCATCTTCATTTAGCATGTTTTCATCCATTTATTATTGATGAAGAACTTAAACAACTGGTTAAAAAAAGTAGATATTTTGATAAAAAAGAAAAGGAATTATTATACAACAAGGAAAAAAATATATTGAAAGAAACAATTAACAAATATAAAAATCTTATGAAAACAGGACAGTGTGAAATAATAACCAGTCCTATGACACATCCAATAATGCCTTTACTTTATAATACCAATATAGCAAAACAAACAAAAACATCATTACCAATTCCTGAAAATCTTTTTTCATATCCAGAGGATGCTGAAGAACAATTAATTAGAGGAATAAATATATTTAAAACAACTTTTGAAAAATGCCCTGATGGTATATGGCCACCAGAAGGAAGTTTAAGCAATGAAATTTTGGATTTATTTGCAAAACACAATATAAAATGGACAGCAACAGACCAGCAGTTATTATCAGAAACACTTTCAAGACCTCTTTTTCAAAAAGAACATTATAATATTTGGGATTTTAGAGAAAAAATTTTCATTTTTTTCAGAGACCATCATCTTTCTGATATGATAGGTTTTAGTTATCAACATATGGAAGAAAAAGAAGCAGCAGTTAATTTCATTGAACATATTCATAAATCGTCAGATAAAACAAAAAATCAATTAATTACAATTATACTTGATGGTGAAAATCCATGGGACTATTACCCTTCTTTCGGTTTTTACTTTCTTCCTGCTTTATACACAATGTTAAGTGAGTCATCTGATATAAAAACTATTACATTTTCTGAAGCACTAAAACTTGATATAAAGCATGAGAAATTAGAAAGAATAGTGCCTGGTAGTTGGATGGGAGTAAATTTTGACAACTGGATAGGCAAACAACCAGCAAATACTGCATGGAAAATATTACAACAAGTTAGAAAACTTTCAGAAGAAAAAATTAATTCCTTAGATGATACAAAAAAAGAAAAATTGAAAGAATATATTATGCTTGCAGAAAGTAGTGATTGGTTCTGGTGGTATAGTATACCAGCAGATAAAAAAATTAAAAGGAAATTTGATGCATATTTTAGAAATAATATAAGAAAAATTTATGAAATTCTTGATGTAAAGGCACCTGAATTTTTGAATTTTCCTGTTGAGAACTATGATATTGAAGAATTTTTTCCATATATTAAACCATCTATTGATGGTAAAATAACTCACTTTTATGAATGGTATAATGCTGTGGAAATTGATGCTGCTGATTTATGGACAACATTTAAGCCAGTTGAAATTCCAATAAAAAAAATATTTTATGGTTATGATGATGAAAATGTGTATATAAGAATAGACACTCTTGAAAAACAAAACATTGAAATTGAAATTACTTTTCATAATTCAGTAAAACAAAAATTCTATATAAAAAATGACCTATCCAGTTCTTTACCAATATCATTTGTCTATGGCGATATAATAGAAATAAAAATACCTAAAAAAGAGATATTACTTGAAGGAGAAAAGACAATATTTTTTAATATTTCTATAAGAGACAGAGAAGGACATGAAATTGTTTTGCCTACTGGCGATTATTTTAAAATAACTTTTTTATCCGAGGAGGAGAATTGGATAATATAGAAAAAAATCAACCGCCTAACAGAATATCTCTTTTTGGGCCCTTGGACCTTTATTTATTTAACGAAGGAAATCATTTTGAAATATATAAAAAATTAGGTGCACATAAAAGGGTAGTAAATGGAATAGAGGGCTATAACTTTGCTGTTTGGGCTCCAAATGCTGTAAAAGTAAATGTAAAAGGCAATTTCAATAATTGGGATGGAAGTAAACATCAAATGGTTGAGTTAGGTAATTCAGGTATATGGGAAATATTTATTCCAGAAGTAAAAGAGTGCTACCCATACAAATTTGAGATTCATACCAAAAATAATAATGTTCTTCTTAAATCAGACCCATATGGGTCTTTTTTTGAACTTCGTCCAGCCAATGCATCTCTTACATATAAATCACATTATAAATTTGAAAATTCTAAAATCCAACCTACCAATATATATAAACAACCAATGGCTATATATGAAATGCATCTTGGTTCATGGAAAAGAAGAAAAGATGGATTTTTTTTAAACTATCGTGAAATTGCAGAAGCCCTTGTTCCTTACCTGAAAGAAACGGGATTTAATTGGGTTGAATTCATGCCTATCAGTGAACATCCATTAGATTCTTCCTGGGGTTATCAAACAACAGGATTTTTTGCTCCTACAAGTAGATATGGAACACCTGATGATTTGTGTTTTCTTATAGACCAACTGCATAAAAATAATATTGGTATTATTCTTGACTGGACACCTGCTCACTTCCCAAAAGACGATTTTGGTTTATACCTTTTTGATGGAACACATTTGTATGAACACTACTTTCCTCAGAAAAGAGACCATCCTGATTGGAAAACAGCGATATTTAATTATGGAAGATATGAAGTAAGTAATTTTCTTATAAATAGTGCTTTAAACTGGATTGAAAATTATAAAATAGACGGACTTAGAATTGATGCAGTTGCATCAATGCTTTACCTTGACTATTCAAGGAAAAATGGGGAGTGGATTCCAAATAAATATGGTGGGAAAGAGAACTTAGAAGCAATTGATTTTTTAAAAAAACTAAATAGTACTATTTATCAAAAACACCCAAATACTTTTACAATAGCAGAAGAATCAACTGCCTGGCCAATGGTAAGTCGTCCTGTCCATATGGGTGGATTGGGATTTGGTTTTAAGTGGAATATGGGATGGATGCATGATATTCTCTACTATTTCTCTCTTGACCCAATATATCGTAAATACCATCATAACTGTTTAACATTTGGACTTTTATATGCCTTTTCAGAAAATTTTGTTTTACCAATTTCTCATGATGAAGTTGTTTATGGAAAAAAATCACTTCTCTCAAAAATGCCAGGAGACACATGGCAAAAATTTGCTAATTTAAGAACACTTTTAACATATATGTACTGCCACCCAGGTAAAAAACTTCTTTTTATGGGAAGTGAATTCGGACAATTATCAGAATGGAACTATAATGGAGAACTTGAATGGTGGTTACTTGAAAAAGAAGAACACAGAAGCATAAAAAAATTTGTATCAGACCTCAATACTTTATATAAAAATGAAAAAGCACTTTTTGAAATTGATTTTGAAAATAATGGATTTGAATGGATTGATTTCTCCGATTATGAAAAGAGTATCATATCATTTATTCGTAAAGGTGAAAAAGAAAATAATTTTATAATTACTGTTTTCAATTTTACACCTGTTCCCCGATATAATTACAGAATAGGAGTCCCTTTAAAAATTCATTATAAAGAGGTATTTAATAGCGATTCAAAATTTTATGGAGGAAGCAATACAGGGAACTTTGGTATGGTAGAAAGTGAAAATATACCATATCATAACAGACCTTTTTCTGTAAATCTCACAATACCCCCACTATCAGGTATCATTTTGAAACCACATATTGACAGTTTTTAAAAATATGATAAATTATAAATAAGATTGGAAAAGAAAAAAGGGGGAAAAATGAAGAAAATAATTATCTGTGTTTTTCTGGTTAGTTCTTTAACTTTGTTTGGAGAAGTAAAAACAGAGGTCTCTACATCAGGACCTTCTGTTTCTGAAGTTCTACAATACCAGGGACCTAAAGCAAGAATTTCAGTTGGAAAATTTGAAGTAAAGGCAGCAAAAGGTGCATGGGAAATTGGAGATGGACTTAAAGAGATGCTGGTTGACGCTTTATTTAAAACAGGAAGATTTATTGTGTTAGAATCATCTGAAAATATTGATACATTAAAAGAAGAATTTGAATTAGGAGAAAGTGGATGGAGTAATAAAGCACCAGAAAAAGGAACTTTTGAAACAGCAGATATAATTTTAACTGGTGCCATAACTGCTTTTGAACCTGATTATAAAGGGAAAGGTGGAGGCGGAGTGGTTGTACCTTTACCGTTTGCTGTTGGAGGTGGATTAAAAATTAGCAAACAAGAATCATATATTGCTTCTAATTTACGACTTGTTGATGTTAGAACCAGAAGAATTATAAAAACAGCAAAAGTAGAAGGATTTGCATCAAAAAGTGATATAGGCGTTTTAGGAGGTGGTTTAATTGGTTCTGTTGCTCTTGGTGCTGGCTTTCAAAAATATAAAAATACTCCAATGGAACAAGCAGTTATGATTATGTTAGAAAATGCTGTTAATGAGATCATTAAAAGTGTCCCGGAAGATTATTACAGATATGATGAAAAAGGAAATGCTATTACTGCAAATCAACAAACAGCAACTGCAAGTCAACAAACAACAGAAGAAACAAAAATAAAAATTGTTGGGGGTGGAGATATATTTAAGGCAGGTGAAGCTATTATTTTAAATGAGGACTTTAATAAATATGAAATAGGAGATATCCCAACTGATTTTCAATATGAAAAGGCAGAAGTAGAAATTGCAGAAATGAATGAGAAAAAATGGATGAGGTTTCTAAAACAGGGAAATATAAAAAAAGACATAAAAGTAGAAGGAGATTATTCTTATGAGATTTCTTTTCTCACAACATTTAATTGTTCAACTGATATTGTCTTACCGGATGGCAAATCAATCCATCTAACTAATGGGAAAATTCTATATTCTGAAAATGAGTTATCTCCTATAAGTATTAATAAAGTCAATAAAATTCAATTATCAAAAAAAGAGGGTATAACAAGAATATTTGTAAATGATAAAAGGGTATATAAAGCACCTGAAAAACTGGATACATTATCAAATGGTATTGTTATTAAATGTGATAATGTTTCTCCTGATGACGGTAAAGAATTCCTTTTCACAGACCTTAAAATTGCAACTTATAAATGATAATAGGGATTGATTGTGGAAATTCTTATATAAAAATTGGTTTATTTAAAGAAAAAATAATAAAACAGGTAGTTAAATTTCCTGTTGAAGATATAAATAAATTTAGAATTCCTTACCATTGGAAAAAACTAAATATTGAAGTTATTGCATTAGCAAGTGTCTCACCTATCAATTCTGATAAAATAAAAACTACCTTCTCTTCCTTTTTCAATAAAAAAGTAATTACAATAACTTCTCAACAATGTAATATCCCCCTTAATATAAAAGACAAAAAAAAAGTCGGGGTTGATAGAGTCCTAAATTGTAAAGGTGCCTCTGTTCTTTATGGAAACCCATCAATAGTTATAGACATAGGCACTGCTATTACAATTGATTTTGTTAATAGAAATGGTGTTTTTGAAGGAGGAATAATTTTCCCTGGTCCATTTTTATTACTCAATTCACTCAATAAAACATCTTTGATAAAATCACCAAATTTTTTAAAAAAGAACATTTTAATTGGGAAAAATACTGATGAATGTATAACATCTGGTTTAAATAATGGAATAGTTGGTTGTATAGAAAATATAGTGGGAAAAATAAAAAACATACATAAAAATTCAAATGTGATTTTAACTGGTGGCTGGTGTGATTATTTTGCTAAAAAAATTAAAATTAAAAAGGTTGTTAAAAAAAATTTAACATTAGAAGGAATAAACATTGTAATTAGAGAAAGATGGTTGAAGAAATAATTGCCGGTGAAAAAGTTTATTTTTATGATGAGGTAAGTTCAACAATGGATGTAGCAAAAAAACTCCTTAAAGAAGGTGAAAAAGGAATTGTTGTTGCAAAAAAACAAACGAAAGGAAGGGGAAGATATGGGAAATACTGGCTTTCTGATGAAGGAGGACTTTATTTCAGTATGATAATTGAAAAAAGCGTTATATCTGATTTTTTGTCAGAAATTATTTCAATATCTCTTGTTGAAACAATGCAAAAATTTGGAATAATTTGTAAAATAAAGTTCCCAAATGATATAATATATAAAGGGAAAAAAATATCTGGAATTTTAATAGAGAGAAGCGATGATAATTACATTGTTGGGATAGGAGTAAACATAAATAATAAGATAAGTGAGTTTGGTATTTCAATGAAAGAAATATTAAAAAAAGAAATAAATATAAATGAGTTTCTTGAAAAATTTTTAACTATTTATAAAACAAACGAAATAAAATTTTGCGAAAATAAGGAGAATTGTCTTAAAGAATGGAGTGAATTTTTATTAAAATGAGCCAACCAGATATATTTCAAAATTTAATTTTTATTTTCATATTGGTCTGTTTATCTGCTTTTTTTTCTGCTTCAGAAGCCGCTTTTATATCTCTCAATAAATATCATATTCAGAAATTTTCAGATATTAACAAAGAAAAAGCATCTCCAATAGAATTCTGGATAAAATACCCGGAAAAAATTTTAATTACAATTCTTGTTGGAAACAATATTGTAAATATACTTGTTTCTATAATTGCTGCTATTACTTCTGAAAAATTATTTCATAGAACAAGTATTGCTTTAATTACAGGTATTATGATTTTTATTATTCTTGTGTTTGGTGAAATTATTCCAAAATCCATTGGTAAAAGGCATTGTGAAAAATTTGTTAGAATTTCTTTTTACCCAATTAAATTTCTTTCTATATTACTTAATCCTGTTATAAAATTTCTTATATTTGTTGCAAATTTTTTTGTTTTACCTTTTGGACAGAGAATAAATACAATAATGCCTGTTATAACAAAAGAAGATGTTAAAGCAATGATTGAAGCAGGAGAAGAAGAAGGTGTTATTGAAGAAGAAGAAAAAGAAATGATTCATAGTATATTTGAAATTGGTGATAAAATGGTTAAAGAAATTATGATACCGAGGGTAAAAATTGTTGGAGTAGAAGAAAATACTAAAATTACAGATGTAATAAAAGTTATAGAAAAAGAAGGATATTCACGGATTCCTGTTTATAAAAATAATATAGATAAAATTGTGGGAATTGTAATAATAAAAGATATTGTTGCACAATTAAATAAAGAAGGTTCAACTGAACTAATGGCAAAAGATATAATGAGAGATGTTTTTTTTGTTCCTAAAACAAAAAGGGTTTTAGAACTTTTAAGAGATTTACAAAATAAGAAATTACAAATGGCGATAGTTGTTGATGAATATGGTGGAACTTCTGGGCTTATTACGATGGAAGACCTTGTTGAAGAAATAGTAGGAGAAATTTCTGATGAATACAAAAAAGACACAAGGCCTTATCATAAATTACCTGATGGAAGTTTTCTTGTTCAGGGAAGTATGGAGATTGAAAAATTTGAGGAGATTTTTGATTTTAAAAAAGATGAAGATTCAGATGTTGAAACAATTGCTGGTTTTATACTTGATTATTTAGGAAAATTCCCAAAAACAGGTGAAAAATTTACATATAATAATTTTGAGTTCACAATTCAAGAAAGTGATGAGAAAAATATTAAATGGATAAAAGTTAAAAAAATAGTATAATTTCAGAGAAGTTTATTAGGTCAGGTACAAAGGTATAGAGGTACAAATAAATGTCCCCTCACCCCTTCCCTCTCCCCGTTGGGGAGAGGGAAAAAATAGAAGAGAAAAAATCCCTTCTCCCGTGGGGGAGAAGGTTGGGATGAGGGGAGAACCTCTATTTAATCCGCCAGAAAGTGTATCGGATGCTGAAAAACGCACTCTGTGCGTCAGTATAGATAATATTAAAAAAATGGAAGGAGAAGAAAATGGCACAGGACGAGATAAGAGACCAGAGAATAAAGAAAATTGAAATTTTAAAAAGTAGAAATATTGAACCGTATGGAAGAAGATACGAAAAAACAAAAACAGAAGATATAGGAGAACAGGGGGAAGTAAAAACAGCAGGAAGAATTATTGCATTAAGAAAACACGGGGGAGCATGTTTTGCTGATATTATAGATACAGAAGGGAAAATACAACTATATTTTAAAAAAAATATAATTGGTGAAGAACTTTATGAGATATTTAAAGAAATAGATATTGGAGATATTATTGGAGTTGAAGGAGAAATTTTTAAAACAAAAACAGGTGAAAAAACAATTTTTGTAAAAAATTTTAAAGTTCTTTCAAAATCACTTAACCCCCTCCCTGAAAAATGGCATGGATTAAAAGATATTGAAATAAGATTTAGAAAAAGGTATTTAGACCTTTTAATTAACAAAGAAGTAAGAGAAAAATTTATAAAAAGAACGAAAATAATTCAGTTTATAAGGGAATATCTTAACAATATGGACTTTATTGAGGTTGAAACACCAATGATGCATCCAATACCAGGGGGAGCAGAAGCAAAACCATTTATTACATATCATAATACACTTGAGATGAATCTTTATTTGAGAATTGCTCCTGAACTTTATTTGAAACGGCTTCTTGTTGGAAATTTTGAAAAAATATATGAAATAAACAGGTCATTTAGAAATGAAGGAATATCTACGCTTCACAATCCAGAATTTACAATGCTTGAATTGTATTCTGCTTATGGTGATTATGAAGAAATGATGGAAATAACAGAAAAACTTCTCACAAATCTTGTAAATTTTCTTTATAAAAGTTCTACTATTACATATCAGGATAAAGAAATAAATTTTTCTCTACCATGGGAAAAAATTACTTATGATGATGTTTTTAAAAAAGTTGGAATTGAAAATTGGCATGATATAAATTCAGTAAAAGAAAAAATAAAGGAATTTAATCTTGAAGTAGAAGAAGAAAAAGAAAATAATCTTTTTGAATTATTAGACCTTATTTTTAGTAAAAAAATACAGCCACAATTTATAAATCCAACTTTCATAATTGACTATCCAGAAGAAATTTCGCCATTAGCAAAATCAAAAAAAGATAATGAAGAAATAACCGAAAGATTTGAACTTTTTATTGGTGGACTTGAAGTTGCAAATGCTTATTCAGAATTAAATGACCCGATTGAACAACTTAAAAGATTTCAAGAAAAAGCAAAAGGTGACGAAGAAAAAATTGATTTTGATTATATTGAAGCACTTGAATATGGTATGCCTCCTGCTGGTGGACTTGGTATTGGAATAGACCGCCTTGTAATGCTTCTGACAGATAGTCCTTCAATAAGAGAGGTTATCTTTTTCCCCCTTCTACGACCCAAAAAATGAGTTCAAACCACAGCAAAAATTATGAGTTAAGCACAGCAGAGACACAAAGTTAAAATTGGAAGATAGAAGAACATTGTTCTCTGGAAGAATCGGTATCCTTGAAAGGATAAGGTAATAAGTTCCCCCTTTAGCCAAAGAGGGTAGGGGGATTTAATAAAATCCCGTAAGCATAACTTATCGCTTCGGCGCTTTCCCGTCTGAGCATTAGCGAAGAAGGGTAAGGATGGTCTGTAAGCAAAACTCTAAACTCTTCTGTGTAAGACCCTCCATTCCCCCCTTTAATAAAGTGGTTCTTCCCTTTTGCAAAGGGAAGTTAGAAGGGATTTAGGGAAGTAAGAGAAGATTTTTTAAGAGGGAGTGAGAGAAGGTTGGGGTAGAAAGTGAAGAATCCCGGCCAAATGTCTGGACTTCTTTAAAAGCACCATAACCTCAGTTGTTCATATGAACTACTGTGCTTTTCTATATATTGCCTCACTACCTTGTGCAAATTTGACAGCAAATTTATTGTTTTGCTTTAATTCCCCCCTCACCGAACCTCTCCCCAGCGGGGAGAGGGCAGGGTGAGGGGGGATTTGATTTCTCCCTTTATAAAACCGATTAAAGTAGCGAAGGTTAGCAGGGCAGAGTTGGTGCTTGTTTCCCCTCTTTATTAAAGAGGGGTTAGGGGAGATTTTCCAAGCACAACGGGAATAGAGGGATTTTCAAACACAACGGAGATTAGAGGGGAATTTAGATATTTTTCTTTTTTGTAAAGTATATCCTACATGATTTGTGGTGGAAGGGGTAAGGGGAGATTTTTGTTTCCCTTTTATTTTCTTCTCCCCTTGGGGAGAAGTTTAGATGAGGGGGAATTTTTTATTTAATATCCGTCAAAAACCATAGCGGACGCTAAAAAACACGCTTTGTGCTTCTGTGCCTTTGTGTCTTTGTGCCTAAAATATACACAAATTTAACTTCTATTAAAAAAAAATGAGTTCAAAAAAAAT
>DAOOVW010000021.1:16108-26827 GCA_035370465.1 bacterium
CCTAAAATATACACAAATTTAACTTCTATTAAAAAAAAATGAGTTCAAAAAAAATGCTTAAAGCAGTTTATATAATTTCAATTGGGACTATAATTTCTCGACTTTTTGGGCTTTTTAGAGAAATTGTTAGTGCTAATTTTTTTGGAACTACTTTTATATATGATGCTTTTCTTATTGCTTTTATGATACCCAATTTTTTTAGAGGAATAATTGCTGAAGGTGCTTTAAATGCTGCATTTATTCCTGTTTTCACTGAATATATAACTGACGAAAACAAAAAAAAAGAAAGTAATAAAGTCATAAATCTTTGTTTTACTGCTTCAATAATTATTACATTTGCTCTTTTTTTTATTACTTATATTTTAAGTTGTTTTATCCCAAATTTTTTATCCTCTCAATCAAAATGGTTCTGGATATGGACACTTCTTAAATTTACTTTCCCATACCTTATTTTTATTTCTCTTACTTCTTTAAATATGGGAATATTAAATGCTCACAAAAAATTTTTATTACCTTCTTTTTCTCCTATAATTCTTGATATATTCTGGGTTACTTCTCTTTTCTGCTTTTTACCATTTTTCGGAAATTCAGTTGATGAAAGAATTTTTGGACTTGTTATAGGAATAATATTAGGAGGGATTTTTCAATTTTTATATCTCTTACCATCAGTCAATAAAATTGGATATACTTACAAACTTGACTTTGACTTTTCACATCCTGCTATAAGAAAAATTGGAAGATTAATTTTACCTGTTATTGTTGGTGTTGCAGTGGGACCTATAAATTTACTTGTTGATTATTCACTTGCTGGGACATTATTTAATGGTGCTGTTTCTGGATTATGGTATGCAACAAGAATATTTCAACTTCCACTCGGTGTTTTTGCTATTTCAATTTCAACTGCATCACTTCCCTATTTTTCAGAAAACATATCTTCAAAAAATTTCATACAATTTAAAGAAAATTTCTATTCTGCAATGAAAATGCTATTTTTCTTACTTGTTCCATTTACATTTGGACTTATATTATTTAGAAGCGAAATAATTACTCTTCTATTCAAAAGAGGGATGTTTGGAAGTCAATCAGTGGAAATTGTTGCTTTTCCTCTTATGTTCTATTCATTGGGACTTATTGGTTATGGAGGTGCTTCAATTATAACCCGTGCTTTTTATTCTTTTTCAGATACATCAACACCAGTCAAAATTGGAATTATAAGCATATTGATAAATTTTGTTCTTGATATTACACTTATGAAAGTTTTATCCACTGGTGGAATTGCTCTTGCAACTTCAGCAATTGGCATAGTTAATTTCTTTTTTTTATATTTCTATTTTACAAAAAAATACATAAAATTAGACAACAAAAAAATAATTTCTTATTTTGCAACATCTCTTATATCTTCACTGGTAATGACCTATGTACTTATTCTTTATAAAATGAAATTCGGAAATTTACCCTTGATAATATTTCTGACAACTGCTATAATTTTAGCAGTTATAATTTATTTTTTAATCTGGAAACTTCTTAATAAAATATTATGGTGGAACAAATAATTATTCTGGTTATATTCTTTTTTTCTGTGATAATTCATGAAATTTCTCATGGATATATTGCTCTTTTAAATGGAGATGATACTGCAAAAATAATGGGTAGATTAACATTAAATCCCATTTCACACATTGACCCTTTTGGAACAATTATTTTTCCACTTTTTCTTTTTCTTATTCATTCTCCATTTATAATTGGTATGGCAAAACCAGTTCCAATAAACCCTTTCAATTTTAGAGACCAGGATAAAGGAATGTTAACTGTTGGACTTGCAGGACCATTAAGTAATATATTATTAGGAACTATTTTTGCTCTTCTTGTAAGATTTTTACCAGCAGGGCCCGGTAGAGACATATTTTTGTTCTCTGCATATATAAATTATATTCTTGCTTTTTTCAACCTCATTCCAATTCCTCCTCTTGACGGCTCCCGTGTTCTTGCTGTCTTTCTCCCTTACAATATCAGGATAAGATATGAATCAATTGAAAGATTTGGTATTTTTATTGTCATTATAATTTTATTTCTTTTCAATATTGGTAATCTCCTTTTTACTTTCACACAAGCAATAGTTAATCCAATCGCTGGCCTCTAATTCTAATCCTTATTCTAACCCCCGCGGTTATACTTGGTTATATTATAGTCCTAAAAATTTGATGGCGCCTCCACAAAGAAAAATTATCAAACCAGCAAGTGCATTAGAATATTTTTCAAATTTCCTGAGTGGAAACATTGATAATCCATAAGATAAAGATAAAACAATGCATAACATAGTTGAAATGGTTGTCAATCCAAAAATAAATGTAGTTATTGCTACATTTATCATATTACCTTTGGCCGCAGGATACATTACAAGAGGAATTAGTGGCTCGCATGGACCAAATATAAATATTATAAAAAGAACCCATGGAGTTAAATTATCAGATTTTGAACTATGAATATTAATGTGTTCTCCAATCTGCTTATTGGAATGTATATGTCCATTCTCACACTTATTAAAATGTTCATGAGATTGAGAATAAATTGCTTTATGTATTCCCCAGATGAAATATGTAAATCCAAATATAATAAGAAACCAGGCAGCTAATTCTCCTCGCAATGACTCAATTGTTTCTAATTTAAAAACAGCAATTCCTAAGGCAATACCTATAAATCCTAAAACAACAGAACTTAGTACATGTCCAATTCCACATAAAAGTGTAACCATAGTTGTTTTAATTTTAGTCCACTTCCTTGCTTTAGATAATGCGATAAAAGGTAAATAATGGTCTGGTCCAAGAATAGTATGAACAAATCCTATAGTTGCTGCTGTTGTCATTAAAACAATAAGTTCGTTTGACATAATAATCTCCTTTTTGTTTTAATTTATCATTTTCTTTCACTCGTATCAAATATATGTATTACTTTTTATGATACTTCCCTTTACCTAATTTAATTTCAAGGTAATTCTGGTGTTGAAATTCGGTTTATGAAATTAGTATAATTTATATATAGAAATAATAAAATAAGGAGGGCAAATGAAAGATAATTTATTTGAATTTGTTATTTCTTTTTTTGCAACATGGGGATGGCAAGCACTTGGAAAAATTCCTGACCCTGTTTCAGGAAAAACACAAAAAAACATTGAAATGGCTAATAATATAATTGAAATTCTTACAATGTTAGAAGTTAAAACAAAAGGAAATCTTATAGAAGAAGAGGCACGCATTTTAAGAAGTACAATAACTGACTTACAACTTAATTATGTTGATGAACTGAAAAAAGAACAAAAAAAAGAAGAAAATGGAAAAACAGATAAAGAACAAACTGAAAAAAATCCCTGATTGTCCTGGTGTTTATATAATGAAAAACAAAAATGGCGAAATTATTTATGTTGGAAAAGCAGTATGTCTTTCAAAAAGAATAAAATCATATTTTAATTCATCAGGAAATAATACCAAAGTTTTAGTACTTTCTGAACAAATAAATGATTTTGAAGTAATACCTGTTGCTTCAGAGGCAGAAGCATTAATTTTAGAAAATCAACTTATAAAAAAATATCAACCAAAATATAATATAAATCTCAAAGATGGGAAAAGTTATCCTCTTTTAAAAATAACGAATGAAAAATTTCCATCGGTCTATATGGTTAGAGAAAAAAGAGATAATAATTCAACTTATCTTGGTCCATTTACAAACACAAAACTTTTAAAAGATACAGTAATGTTTATAAGGAAGTTTTATCCTTTAAGAAATTGTAAAAAAAATATTTATAGCGGTAAAACAAAACTCTGTACACAATTTTATATTGGATTATGTTCAGGTCCCTGTGAAAATAAAATATCAAAAGAAGAATATGAAAAAATTCTTGAGGGATTTATATCATTTTTCAAAGGGGAATATAAGAAATTTGAGAAAAAATTAAAAATGTGGATGGATGAAGCAATAAAAAAACTTGATTTTGAGCAGGCAGAAAAATTAAAACAACGAATTTTCCTTCTTGAAAAAATAAAAGAAAAATTCCCATTGAGAGA
Organism: bacterium; assembly: GCA_035370465.1. NCBI lineage: Bacteria > bacterium. The sequence goes on from DAOOVW010000021.1 coordinate 20,167, forward strand.
TGAACAAGCACTTCTTTCCTATGGTGATGAAAATACTCATTTTTCACTTTCAAAAATTTTAGGGTTGAAAAAAATTCCATATTGTATTGAGGGATATGATATTTCAAATATATCAGGACAACTTGCTGTCGGAAGTAAGGTCTCTTTTAAAGGGGGGATACCCGATAGGTCTGAATATAGAAAATTTAAAATTAAAATGGTAGAAGGGATTGATGATTATAAGATGTTACAGGAAATTATTGAAAGAAGATTTAATTCAGAAGAAGAAAGAAAACATTTACCTGACTTAATTTTAATAGATGGAGGGAAAGGGCAATTAAATATGGTGGCAGAAAAACTTAAAGAAATAAAAATTGATGTACCAGTAATTTCAATTGCGAAAAAGTTTGAAGAAATATATACATTAAATAAAAATCATCCAATAAAACTTCCTGATGATAGCCCTGAATTAAATCTTCTAAAAGAGATAAGGAACGAAGCGCATAGATTTGCAGTTTCTTATCATAGAAAATTGCGAAATAGAAATTTTAAAGCATCCTTTCTTGATGAAATAAGTGGTGTAGGTGAAAAAACAAAAAAGAAATTGATAAAACATTTTCAAAATTTATCAGAACTTAAAAACACAAAAATAGAAACATTAAAAAAATTAGGAATAAGAGAAAAAGTTGCTACTGAAATTTTAAAAAAATACCAATCAATGGAGGTAAATTCTCCACAGGGGAGGTGATAAAAAATGAAAGAAGAAAAATCTCTTTTTGAAGAAATTTTGGACATTGGATATGGAAGTATGAGGTATTTCTCAAAAAAGGCAAAAAAGGTTTTTGAAGAAATAAAAGAAGAAGGTAAACATAAACAACCATCTAATATAGGAAAAGTTTGCGAATTGGTGAAAGAAACACCAAAAATTTTTGCTAAAAGATTTATTAAAAATTTAGGTTTTGTTACAAAGGAAGATGTTAAAAAAGAAAGTTAAATAAATGAAGAATTTTATTGATGAAGTAAAAATAAAAGTAAAAGGTGGAAATGGGGGGAATGGATGTATTGCATTCAGAAGAGAAAAACATGTTCCAAAAGGTGGACCATCTGGTGGTGATGGTGGAAAAGGTGGAAATATTATTTTTGTTGGAAATAGAAATGTAAGAACTTTAATTGATTTTTACTACCAAAATTTTTTGAAAGGTGAAAATGGTGAACATGGGAGTGGAAATAATAAAAAGGGAAAAGATGGAGTGGACATAAAGGTCAATGTTCCTTGTGGAACAGTAATAAAAGAAATAAACGAAGATAAAGAAAAAATAATTGGTGAAGTTTTAAAGGATGGAGAAGAAATAATAGTTGCAAAAGGCGGGGAGGGTGGAAAAGGAAATACAAATTTTAAATCATCAACAAATCAGGCACCAAGAATTGCAACAAAAGGTGAAGAAGGAGAAGAAAAATATCTTAAATTAGAATTAAAACTTATTGCAGATGTTGGAATAATTGGTTATCCAAATGCAGGGAAGTCAACTTTTATCTCAAAAATTTCAAATGCAAAAGTAAAAATTGCAAACTATCCATTTACAACATTAATTCCAAATTTAGGAGTGGTTCAACTTCCTGACTTCAGAAGTTTTGTAGTTGCTGATATTCCAGGAATTATTGAGGGGGCTTCAGGAGGTAAGGGTTTGGGTATAAGGTTTTTGAAACATATAGAAAGAACGAAAATTTTAGTTCATCTTATAGATGTTAGCGAACCTGACCCTGTCAGCAGATATTACAAATTAAGAGAAGAATTAGAAAAATATAGTAAAAAACTTTTAGAGAAAGAAGAAATAATTGTTGGAAATAAAATTGATATTGAAGGAACAGAAGAAAATATTAAAATTTTAAAAGATACTTTTAAAGATGTTTATTTTATTTCCGCTTTAACTGGAAAGGGGATAAATAACTTGCTTGAAGTTATATGGAATAAATTGAAAGGATAATATGAATACTGAACTAATTCAATTAAAAGAACATTTTGAAAAATTAAAAGGTATCTGGGAAGAATTAAAGTTAACTTATGATTTCAAAAAAAAACAAGATGAATTTATAAATGAAGATAAAGAAAGGGAGAAAAAAGGATTTTGGAACCCTAAGGAGGACAAAGAAAAAATAGAGAAATGGACAAAGTTAAATTCAGAAATTGAAAAAATTAAAGAAATTAATAATATGTTTTCTGAGGTTGAAACAATTCTTGAATTACTTAAAAATAATCCTGATGAAGAACTTGAAAACGAATGTGAGAAAATATTAAGTAACTTAGAAAAAGAAATTTCTTTGTTAAAAATAAAATTTATGTGGAAAGATGAGGCAGATAAAAAAAATGCAATTATAACTTTACACGCAGGAGCAGGAGGAACAGAAGCATGTGATTGGGTAAGTATGCTATGGAGAATGTATAACAAATGGGCATCAAAAAATGGATTTGAAGTTCAGGTCGTTGATTTCCTTCCAGGTGAAGAAGCAGGAATTAAAAGAATAACTGGAATAATTTCAGGACCATATGCTTATGGATATTTAAAAGGCGAAAATGGAGTCCATCGGCTTGTCCGCGTTTCACCCTTTGATGCAAACAAAAGAAGACATACAAGTTTTGCAGCAGTTAATGTGATACCTGAAGTAGAAAATGATATGAAAATTGAAATTAATCCAGAAGATATTGAAATAGAAACATTTAGAGCAGGTGGACATGGTGGACAAAATGTAAATAAAGTTGAAACAGCAGTTAGAATTAAACATAAACCCACAGGAACTGTTGTTCAATGTCAAAATGAGAGAAGTCAATTTAAAAATAGAGAAATTGCTATGAGAATTTTAAAAAGCCGACTTTATCAATTAGAAATTGAAAAACAACAAAAAGAAGAAATAGAAAAGAGAAATTTACAGAAGAAAATAGAGTGGGGAAGCCAGATAAGGTCATATGTTTTTTTCCCATATACTATGGTAAAAGACCATAGGACTGGATATGAAACATCAAATGTTGAAAGTGTAATGGATGGAGAAATTGATGAGTTTTTAGAAAAAGAATTGGAATGGTTAATAAAAAACGAAAGTAGCCAATAGTAAGTCAAGTAAAAAGAAAAAATGAAATTTAAAATCCATCCCAACCTTCCTTTGGTAAAGGAAGGAGTTAGAATTTCTCCATTGTATAAACCGATTAAAGAAGCGAAGATTAGCAGAGATGGTGCTTATTTCCCCTCTTTATAAAAGAGGGGCAAGGGGAGATTTCAACAAGCACAATGGAGAGAAAGAGAAATTTTTTTCACAGAGATAAATAAACAACCAGTTCTATACCAAAGTGCTAAGTAGTTATAACTACAGAATTTATTTTGTACCTTAGTACCTCTGTGTATTGAATGTGAATAAATTCAGTAAATAGTTAAAAAGAAAAAATGAAAATAGTAATTACAGCAGGACCGACAAGAGAATTTATAGACCCTGTTAGATTTATAAGTAATCCTTCAACAGGCAAAATTGGGTATTTAATAGCAGAAAAATTAAAATCAAAAGGACATTCTGTTACTCTCATAAGTGGTCCTTCCTGTCTCAAACCACCAGAGAAAGTAAAAATAGTAAATGTAATTTCAGCAGAAGATATGAAAAGAGAGGTTTTAGGATATTTTCCTGAGTGTGACATTTTAATTATGTCATCAGCAGTGGGTGATTGGAAACCAGAAATAAAATCTAATAAAAAATTAAAAAGAAAAAAAGAATGGTACTTAAAACTTATTCCAAATCCTGATATTCTAAAAGAGGTATCAAAAATAAAGAAAAAAAATCAAATAATAATTGGTTTTGCACTTGAAACAGAAAATATAAAAGAAAATGCTTTAAAGAAATTAAAAGGGAAAAAACTCGATTTAATAATTGCAGATACTCCTGGTTTTTTTGGTGATAGTATTTCTTCAAAAGTAATTTTTATTTCAAAGGATGAGAAAATTGAGGAATTTGAAAAAATCAGTAAAGAAGAAGTTGCAGAAAAAATAGTTAAATGGATAAATTTTTTTTTATCACAGGGAAAATATGAATAATAGAGAAAGATTTAAATTAACAATGATGTTTAAACCAGTAGACCGCTTACCGATGATTGAATGGGCTACTTGGTGGGATAAGACATTAGAAAGATGGTATAGCGAAGGGTTACCTTCCATTTTAATAGACGACGGTGAGATAAGAGAGTATTTTGGATTAGATTGTTATCGTCAAATATGGATAAGAGCAATAGGGGATAATTGTCCTGCCCCTAAAACTTATGGAGCAGGATTAATAAAAGATATAAAAGAATATAAAGAAATAAAAAAGTACCTATATCCAAAAAATTTTTTTGATAATATATTCCCTATCTTAGAAAAATGGTCAGAAAAACAAAAAAAAGGAGATATGGTTATTTGGATTACTTTAGATGGGTTTTTTTGGTTTCCAAGACAACTTTTTGGTATAGAACAACATCTATTTGCTTTTTATGACAATGAAGAACTCATGCATCAAATTAATTCTGACCTTGTTGAATTCCATTTATGGGCTATAAATGAATTCTGTAAAATTTGTACACCCGATTTTATGACATTTGCTGAAGATATGTCCTATAATAATGGACCAATGCTTTCAAAAAAATGTTTTGATAAATTTCTTGCTCCATATTATCACAAGATTATTCCGTCCCTAAAAAAGAAAGGTATTATTCCATTTATTGATTCAGATGGTAATATTTTTCAAATGATTAAATGGATAGAAAGAGTTGGAATTGAAGGAGGATTACCTTTAGAAAGAAGGGCTGGAACAGACATAATTAAAATCAGGGAATTTTTTCCTAAATTTAAAATGATAGGGGGGTTTGATAAAACAGTTATGTCTCAAGGTGAAAAAATGATGAGACAAGAGTTTGAACGTATTTTCCCTATAATGAGTCAAGGAGGTTATATTCCCTCAGTTGACCATCAAACACCACCTGATGTTTCTTTAAAACAATATCATTGTTATGTATCTTTACTCAAAGAATATTGCGAAAAAGCAGCAAAAGTTTATTCAGATATATATTTGCACAAATAAAAAATTTAAAACTATGAATCAAAAATTTTCAAAATTATATGGATTTACATTGATAGAATTACTTGTTGTAATAGCAATAATTGCTATTTTAGCAGGAATACTTTTACCTGCTCTTTCGCAAGCAAGGGAAAAGGCAAGGCAATCAACATGTATAAACAACTTAAAACAAATATACTTTGCCCTTGAAATGTATGGAAATGATTATAATGAATTTTATCCTTTATGTAATGGAACTTGTCTCTGGGGAACAGGAAATCAGGACCCACCAAATTTAGGTTACCCTGGCTGGTGTGAACAATTATATCCATATATAAAAAACAAAACAATATATAGATGTCCTTCATATCCTTTAAGACAAGAACAATTTACATATTTTTTAAGTGCAAAAGCAGCATTTGTAGATGCAGAGAATAAGAGAGAAGCAGTTAATAGAAAAAAAATAAGGTATCCATCAGCATTTATACTTGTTGCAGATAACACATATTCTAATTTTACCCTTAATGATTGTGACAAAGATGATTATAGTCAGAATTGCCTTGTTTGGGCTAAAAATATAAATCATTTTGGAGCATATCATCTTTCTGGGTTGAATATCCTTTTTGCAGATGGGCATGTTAACTGGAATACTAATTACCAACAAAATAAAATAACTTTTAGATATTATGAATATTCTGACTGGTAGTAACAATAAATGTCAATTAGAAATTTCTTTTTCACTTCTTGATATTGAAATAACAACCCCAAAAACAATAAGGACAACACCAAGATAAGTAAAAATAGAAATTCTTTCTCCAAACCATATAACTGCAATAATTCCGGTTGTTAGTGGAGAAATAAAATGTAAAATTCCTGCAACAATTGTTTTGATTTTATTTATTGCATAAAACCATAGGGTAAAACCAATTCCAGTAGGAATAATTCCAAGATAAATACCAGATATAATTCCTATTTTACCAGGTGAAAATGGAATTTTAAGAATCAGCAAAGCAAGGAAAAGAAAAAATGTCCCAAAAATTGATGCCCAGAAAGTTGATAACAATGCCCCATATTTTTTTATTACATTGCTTTTTTTACTCCATACAGTATAAAAAGCCCAGGAAATAGCAGAAAAAAGTGCAAGTAAATTACCAATAAAAGACATATCAAAAGAAAACTTTCCATCTGTTATTACAAAATAACATCCAATAAAACCAAGAATAATTCCAACTATCTCATTTATTCTTACTTTTTCTCTTAAAAACATATAAGCAAGAATTCCGATAAAAATAGAGTTTGAATTCATAAGAATACTTGAAGAAATTGAGGTGGTAAATTTAAGAGAGTAAAAAATGAAAATACTCATCCCAAAAATTCCTGTCAAACCTAAAATTATAAAAGATGGAATATCATCTTTATTGATTTTAAATTTTATTCTATTTAAAGAAAGATAAATAAAAAGAAAAATTGAAGCAAAGAAAAATCTTAAAAAAGAAAGTAAAATTGGATGGCAACCTTCTTTAACAGTTATCTGCCCAAAAACAAACACAGTTCCCCATGTTATTACACTTATTATAGCCGATAAAATTTCCCTCATTTTTACTCCTTTTCTTTA
>DAOOVW010000022.1:0-1318 GCA_035370465.1 bacterium
CATAAAGAAGATGGCTTGAGAGGATATTTATTATTGATATTTATAACTTTGGTTGTTTATGCTCTTTTGAAAGAATGTATAGCGGGGAAATATACAGTTGAAGAAATGTTATTGAAAATGAGAAATCTAAAATGTAAAATATATGAAGATGAAATAATAATTCCTGAACAAACAAAACAACAAAAAGAAATTACAGAAACATTAAATATCATAATGCCTAAAAATATGGGAATTTAGGTAAAATTAAATCTATTTAAAACTTTTTATAATTTATGTATAATTTTTACAAAAGAAAAGAGGGGTTTATGAATATGAAAATAATGAAAATATTAATCCTATTAACAATTACACTTTTTATTTTTGCTGGCTGTAGTAAAAAGAAAAAAGAAGAAGAATTAACCCCTTTAAATGCACCTGCAAAATATGGTGAAACAATGGGTAGAGCAATGAAAAAAGCAGAAGGGATGCAGGATGTTCTTAACTTGAAAAACGAAATAAATACATTTCTGATTCAGGAAGGAAGATACCCACAATCATTACAGGAACTTGTTGATAAAGGATATATAAAAGAAATTCCAAAATCACCTGAAAATATGCAATTTGTTTATGACCCAAAAACTGGAACGATTGATGTAAGATAAAAAGGATAAAAAAATGGACTTTTATGAAGTTATAAAAACAAGAAGGAGTGTAAGAAATTATAAGGATGAATCAATTTCAGAAGATGTTCTTAAAAGAGTTTTAAATGCTGCAAGAATTGCTCCAAGTGGAAGTAATAGACAACCATGGCAGTTTATTTTAATAAGAGAGACAGAAAGAAAAAAGAAAATGGTTAAACTTTGTGAAGGACAGAAATTTGTTGCAGAAGTTCCGGTTCTTATAGTTGCCTGTGGGGAAAATATTCACTACAATAGAGGAAATTGGATGGGTGATTATAGCATGCTTGTTGATGTGGCAATTGCAGTTGACCATTTAACTCTTGCGGCAAGAGCAGAAGGACTTGGAACATGCTGGATTGGTTCTTTTGATAATGAAGGAATTAAAAAATTTCTTGAAATACCAGAAGATATAAATGTTGTTGCTGTAATACCAATTGGATATCCCCTTTATTCTGATGTTTTTAAAGAAAATAATAATAGAAAAACACTGGAAGAAATAGTTTTTTATGAAAAATGGGGAAATAAATAAATAGGTAAAAGCGGGATTAACTCAGCGGTAGAGTGCGAGCTTCCCAAGCTCGAGGCCACGGGTTCAAATCCCGTATCCCGCTCCATCTCTAACTTTGTAAGGGAGTTGAACCTTTTGGGTTCAAACCGAC
>DAOOVW010000022.1:1418-19378 GCA_035370465.1 bacterium
TCTCTAACTTTGTAAGGGAGTTGAACCTTTTGGGTTCAAACCGACTAAAGTAGCTTACCTTGTATCTCAGAGTTGGTGTGTCATCGTCTCCCAGATAGCACAACTGCTACCGACAAAAGTAGCAAAGATCAGCAAATCAGAGTTGGTGCTTTGTTTTCCCAAAAAACTTCCCCCTTTAACCAAAGGGGGGAGGGGGATTTAATAAAATCCCGTAAGCGTAACTTATCGCTTCGGCGCCTGCCCGTCTGAGCATTAGCGAAGGAGGGTAGGATGGTCTGTAAGCAATACTCTAAACCCTTCTGTGTAAGACAATCCATCCCGTCCTTCCTTTTACAAAGGAAGGAGTGAGTTGGCGTGGCAGAAAAAATTTCTTTTCAATTTAGTAAGCACAATCCCCTTGGGCGTAGTTCTACAGAACAATCCCTTGGGCGTAGTTCTATAGAACGAGCCCGTATCCCGCTCTAATTTTATTGTTTCTTTTCCAATTTACTTATTAAATTTTCAAGATGTTTTTTAGAAGGGAAATATTTATAGACCATAGAAATATTCAAAATTAAAAAGACAGAAAGCCATGTAATATTTCCGCATATTAAAAAGCCAATAAAACCTACAATTGTTATAAGATTTAAAGTCCAGAGCATAATTATTGTATATGCATAATAAGAATAAAAATTTTTTTGTTCGTTTTCTTTTATAAATATCCTTTTTACTATGAAATCAGAAATCCCTTCACAGAAGAAAAAAATAAAAAGGCCTGAAAAAAACAAAATATACTGCACAATTCTTGCCATACCTTCTTCGTAATCAGGAACAAAATGCTTAAAACCATTTTTTTTGAGATACAGTGCAATTATCAAAAGTATAAAAGGAAATATAACTGACTCAAAAAAAACATATTTTAAACTTCTAAACTCATTATTTTCTCTTTTTCTCATTTTATTGACACCTTTCTTTTTTTAAATTACTATTTAATTATAAACTTTAAAAGGTGTAGTGTAAAGTTCCTTCTTTTAAGATGGAGGAAAACAAAAAGGAGATAGAAATGAAGAAAGAACTTTATCTTGTGTCTCCAGTTGGTACCCACCTTATAATTGACCTTTATGATTGTAGATGCGATTTTCTTGATAATTCAGAAAAAATACAAAATCTCTTAATAGAAGTAGCAAAAATTTCTAATACCACTATTTTAAGTGTAAAAGTTCATAAATTTACCCCTATGGGAGTTAGTGGTTATGTTCTTATAAGTGAAAGTCATATAAGTATTCATACATGGCCAGAGTTTAATTATGCTTCCGTAGATATTTATACATGTGGAGATAATTCATTACCAACAAAAGGATTTGAATGTATAGTTGAAAAACTTAATTCACAGAAACCAACAATACTTAAATTTGAAAGGGGATTTTATGCAAAAAAATTTAAACATGACTATGGTTGACTGGTATTCAGAAGGGATTGGTCTATGTTATGTGGTGGAAAAGAAAATTTTAGAAAAGCAAACTAAATATCAGAAAATTGAAATTTGTATTTCAAAGCAGTTTGGTAAACTCTTATTTATAGATGGCAATTTACAATCAGTTGAAAAATTTGAAGAAAATTATCATGAAATTCTTGTTCATCCTGCAATTTTCCCTCATCCTGATTGTAAAAAAGTTCTTATTATTGGTGGTGGAGAAGGTGCAACTTTAAGAGAAGTTTTAAAACATCCTGTTGAAAAAACAAAAATGGTTGATATAGATGGTGAAATGATTGAAATTGCAAAAAACTACCTTAAATATGATAGGGGGGCTTTTTGTGATAAAAGAACTGAACTTATTATTGATGATGGAGTAAAATTTATAAAAAAAGAAGAAGAGATATATGATGTAATAATTGTTGATGCGACAGACCCTTCTAATAATTCGCATTATTTATATACAACTGATTTTTATATAAAAGTTTTTTTACGGTTAAACAAATTCGGAATTTTCACAACTTATGCTGGTGGTGGATATTATTTTCAACCGGAAATTTTAAAGATGATATATAAAAATATGAAAAATGTTTTTGATATGGTTAAAATATACTCTTTTCCTATTGCAGGGTTTCTTCCAGGATTCAGTTTTATAATTGGAGTGAAAGGAAATATCAATATTGAAAATATCCCTGAAATAAAAACTAAAATTGAATTAAAATATTATTCACCAGAAATTCACCACCATCTTTTTGTGCTTCCTTATTATTTTGAAAAAGAATTAAAAATTCTTTAAAAAAGTTTTAAGTTGATTTTTTTGGTGGGAGATGTACACTTTTTCTTTTTAGATCCATAATTCCTTCCATTATTCCTTCTGAAAAAGTTGGATGGCAGTAAAAAATTTTTTCAACATCCTTTATTTTAAGTCCATTACTAATAGTTAGGGTTGAAAAAGATACAAGTTCTGTTGCTAATTCCCCAATAATATGAATACCAACAATTTCATCTGTATCAGAATTGGAAATTACTTTTACAAATCCATCTGTTTTTTTATCTGCACATGCCCTTCCTAGAGCATTATATGGAAATTTTCCAATTGAAACATTTATTCCTTTTGCCTTTGCCTGTTCCTCTGTTAGCCCACAAACACCTATTTGAGGGTCAGTAAAAATAACTTCTGGAACTATATCATAGTTAATAGTAACTTCTTTTCCTGATATATTTTCAGCAGATATTTCTCCTTCTTTTGTAGCAACATAGGCAAGTGGAAATTTCCCATTTATATCACCAATTGCATAAATATTTTTAATGTTTGTTTTCATTTTTTCATCTGTTTTGAGCCATCCATTGTCTTTTTCTATTTCTTCTGGTATTTGAGGTAAATTTGGTTTTCTACCAACTGCAACAATAATTTTTTCTTCTTTTATTTCTTCAGAATTTTTAATTGGTTTGCCAAGATTGATTTTTATTCCTCTTTTTTCAAAAGAATTTTTAAGATAGTTGGTAATTTCTTTATCTTTTCCTAAAAGAAGTGCATCCATCATTTCATAAATTGTAACCTCAACTCCAAATTTACTTAAAATTGAAGCATATTCACATCCAATAAATCCACCACCAATAATTCCAATACTTTCTGGTAGTTCATTAAGTTTCCATAATTGCTCACTGCTTATAACTCTTTCATCATTTTTGAAACAGTCAGGAACAAATGGCAAACTTCCTGTTGCAATTACTATATTTTCTCCATAAATTTCTTCATTTTCAATTCTCACAATATTGTTATCAATAATTTCTCCTTTCTTTTTAGCAATAACTTCTATTCCATATGATTTTAAGAGCATATTAACACCTGCTCTTAATCTCATTACAACATCTGTTAAAATTTCTGAAAGAATTCCCTGCCATGAAAAAGATGTCTCTTTTTTAATTGATGTGAATTTACTTTTTTCAATTTCTTTTGAAATTGTATAAAGAGATTTTGTTGGAATACAACCTCTATTTAAACATACTCCACCTATAGCCATTTCTTCAATTAAACAGACTTTTTTCCCATTTTGAGCACATTTTATTGCACATGGGTATCCAGCAGGACCTCCACCAATTACAACAACATCATATTTCTCCATATTTCCTCCCAATTATAAACTCTGCACTTTCTTTCAAATTTTTAAAAATATAGTCTGGTTTTATTTCCCATTTTTCTGTTTCTTTCTTTGATTTTGTCTGTCCTGAAAGGACAAGAATTGTTTTTGCACCAACTGTTTTTCCTGCTATAACATCTTTTTCTGAATCTCCTATAAAAAATGTCTTAGAAAAATCAATATTTCCAATTTCTTCTCTCGCTTTTAAGAAAAGTCCTGGTTTTGGTTTTCTACAATTACAATTATCTTTTTCTGTATGGGTACAATAATAAACTCTATAAATTTCTATTCCATTGGTAAATAGTATTTTTTTCATATTTTCTGTGATTTCATTCAGGTCTTCTTCTGTAAAAATTTTCTTTCCTACACCTGATTGATTTGATATTATAACTATTTTATATCCAGCATCTGTTAAAATTTTCAACCCTTCAATTGCATCTGGCAAAAATTTAAATTCTTCCCATTTTTTAATAAAATCATTTGGAGTAAAAATAGAAATAACTCCATCTCTATCTAAAAAAATTATCTTTTCCATTACAATCCCGTGGTTTATAAACGGTTATAGAAAGGGGAGGGTTTCTTTAAGTCCATACATCAAGTTCATATTTTGAATTGCCTGACCGCTTGCTCCCTTAACTAAATTATCAATTGCTGACATTATAACAATATTATTCTCAATAATTTTAAAGCCAATATCACAAAAATTTGTATCTCTAACATTTTTTACTGATGGGCAGTTACCATAGTCCATAAGACGAATAAATGGTTCATTTTTATAAAATTCATTATATAAGTTAGTAATTTCTTTTTCTTCTAACATTCTATTTGTCTTTATGTATATGGTTGATAAAATGCCCTGGTCATAAGGAGCAAGATGTGGTACAAAAAGGACTTTATAATTTTTTCCCCCAACACTTTTTAAAATTTCTTCAATTTCTGGTTGGTGTCTATGGCTACCTATTTTATATGCGGATATGTTTTCGTTGCATTGAATAAAAATGTTAGTTTCTGATGGTTTTTTTCCTGCTCCTGTTACACCACTTACAGAATTTGCTATTATATTCTCTTCAATTAGGTTATTTTTTATAAGAGGAAGTAATCCTAAAATGACTGATGTGGGATAACATCCAGGGTTTGCTATAAAAGATGTTTTTTTAATTTCATCTCTATAAAGTTCAGGCAGTCCATAAACAACATTATTTATAAATTCAGGACAAATGTGTTTTACATACCATTTTTCATAAACAGAAATATCTTTAAAACGAAAATCAGCACTCAAATCAATTATTTTTTTACCTAATTTTAATAGTTCAGGAACATAGTTCATAGAGACAGAGTGAGGAAGAGATAAAAAAACTAAATCACAATTTTCTTTTATAAATTCCCAATCAATTTTATTTTTACATTCAAAATTTATAATACCTTTAAGTTTTGGAATAATTTCTTCTATATTTTGTTGTTTTTCATCAGAAGCAACATACCCAGCAGTTATTTCTACTAATGGATGAAAAGTAAGTATCTCTGTAAGTTTTTCTCCTGCACTCCCACTTATACCAAATATCCCGACTTTTATCTTTTTGTCCACTGGAATTTCTTTCTTGCTTTTTTCTGTCCGTACTTTTTTCTTTCAGGCATCCTCGGGTCCCTTGTAAGAAGTCCAAATTCTCTTAATTTTGGCGTAAGAGATGGGTCATATTTTATTAATGCTCTTGCTATTGCAAGTTTGGTAGCATCAATTTGTCCTGTAATCCCTCCACCTTCAACTTTTACATTTATATCAAATTTATCTTTTGTATCAGTTACTGAAAGTGGTTTTAAAACCTCTTCTTTTTGATAAAATAAAGGAAAATAAGTTGAAATTTCTTTATTGTTTATTTTTATTTCACCTTTTCCTTCTTTAAATTTAACTATTGCTCTTGATGTTTTTCTTCTTCCAACTGCTATTGTTAAATTTCCCTTCTCCATAAATTCCTCCTTAACTTATCTCTTTTAAGAGTTTAAAATCATTTTTTAATGATGAGTAAAGTTTTCTATAAATTTTATATGCACTTTTATATATTTTAACATTTTTTATATCAGGTTTAAATACATCTTTTTCTTTAATGAATTTTTTGCAGGCGCTCTTAGCATCTTTGAAAATACCTATTCCAACTCCTGCAAGAATTGCTGCTCCATAAGAAGGCCCTTCCTGGTTTGATAATTTTGTAATTTTTTTGTTGAAAATATCAGGCATAACTGAACACCAGAAATCACTTTTTCCTCCACCACCAGATACAATATATTTCTCCCCAAGTGGTAATTTTATTTCTTTCATAATCTCAATGGAATCTAAAAGTCCAAAAGTTGCTCCCTCAATAACACTTCTGATTATATGTTCTTTTTTGTGTTTTAGAGAAAGCCCAAAAAAAACACCTTTTGCATCAGGGTCAGGATATGGACATCTTTCTCCTGCAAGATAGGGGAGAAAAATAAGCCCTTCACATCCAGGAGGAACTTTTTTACTTTTTTCTGTCATTATATCATAGGTATCTAAATTTTTAATTTTTGCCTGTTGAATTTCTTCATTACAAAAAGTATCTCTCACCCATCTTAAAGAGCCACCCGCAGAAAGCATAACTCCCATGAGATGCCATTTACCCCTAACTGCATGGCAGAAGGTATGAAGTCGTCCTTCTGGGTCAACAACAACTTCCTCTGAATGAGCAAAAACAACTCCACTTGTTCCTATTGTAATAGAAACCTTGCCCTCTTCAACTATCCCGTTTCCAATTCCTCCTGCTGCCTGGTCTCCTGCTCCTGCTACAACTGGAGTTCCTTCTTTTAATTTTGTAATATTAGAAGTTTCTTTTGTAATATAACCAGTAATATCTTCTGATTCAAAAACTTCTGGTAAAAATTCAATTGGTATTTTAAGTTTTTCAATAATTTCTTCTGACCATTTTCTCCTTTTAACATCAAAAAGAGATGTTCCTGATGCATCTGATACATCAGTAGCAAAAACGCCAGTAAGAATAAACCTTATATAATCTTTTGGTAAAAGAATTTTTCTTACCTTTTTGTAGATAGATGGTTTATTCTTTCTTAACCATATAATTTTTGGTGCTTGAAAACCAGTCAGAACTGGATTGGATGTAATTTCAAAAATTCTTTTTTTACCAATAATTTCATTTATTTCATCACACTCTTTTGTTGTTCTCTGGTCACACCACAAAATTGCAGGATAAATTACTTTGAAATTTTTATCAAGAAAGACAGAACCATGCATTTGTCCTGTTAAACCAACTGCTTTTATGTCAGATGGATTTATATCTGATTTTTCAATAATTTTTCTAATTCCAGTTAATGTTGCCTGTTTCCAATCAAGAGGATTTTGTTCTGCCCAATTTGTTTTTGGTGTAAAAACGGGATATTCTATTGTTTCTGAATTTTTTATAATTGCTTTTTCATCTATAATAATTATTTTTGCTCCACTTGTTCCAATATCTATTCCAAGTAAATATTTCACTTTATTTCAATTTTAGGTGGATATATAAAATTCAGATACATTTCTTTAACTTTACCTTCTTCTGTTGTTCCAGAATGTATGTAAATTCTATGTAAAAGTTTTAGGTCCTGATATGCAGGTAAAATATATGTACCACTTTTTCTTTTATCACCTGAAAAATCAGAAATTCCAAAAAAGTTTGCAGTAAATAATCCATAGTCCCTTATATGCCAGTATGTTGGATATCTCAGATTTTCTGTAAAATCAAAAACACTTATTCCACATGAAGTTTCATCAATTTTCCCATAATAATCACACCAATTTGCTCTTTTTCCCCAGCATTCTTCTTCACCAATTGCTCCATAAGAATTTTTCATTGTTCCGCCATTTCTTACTTCCATAGATGGATAGACCCTGATACTTAGAAGTCCACTTTCTTTTGTATCTTTAAAAACAACTTCTCCTTCTGTTGCTTTTAAAATTATCTTATGGTCAATAATTCTAATATTTTTTGGTAAGTTATAAATTGTAATAATTCGCTCTTCTTGAAGGATTTTATTTCCCTTATTATTTACCCAGTCACTTAAAGAATGAATTTTCCCGAAAACAGGTCCTGAAATGAGAGAAATAAATTTTTTATGTATTGTTTTTCCATGTCCTTCCTCTTCAGACCAATTATCAGTTCCATTTACATCTCCATGTGCAACTAATATTCCTCTATGATGAATATGGTCAAAATTTTCTGTGTTTCCTTCTGAAGCAGGAGGTCTAACAACTGATTTTCCATCGGGACCAATAACAGGGTTTAGGAAAGGGCGGGTAACTTTTTCTGAATAGTGATAAGTTGTGAAAAGTTCCTCATTTATAAAAACATTAACTTCTTCATTTTTAGTATTTTCAACAACTTTTACTATTTCTGGGGAATTTTCAATTTTTTCTAAATTCAAATTTTTTTCTTCATTTTCTTCAAATTCATCTATGAAAAACATCTTTTTTTCTTCTTCATCTACCTGAAAATATATATTTTCTTTTTTATCTACATAAATACCTTCTCCATCAAAATCAAATTTAATTATTCCATTATAAAATTTTCTCTTACAATTTTTTACAATTATTTCCATTTCTCTCTCCTTTTAAATTCCTGCAATTTTATGACATTTTTCAATAGCCCACATAACTCTTCTTGCACTCTCAGGTGTAATTTTTAGTGGTTTGTTTTTCTTTAATGTTTCATAAAGGTCAATATAAAAATTTAATTGATAGTCATGTTGATTTTGTGGTAATTCCCATATTTCCTCTTTTTCCCATGGTATTTCTTCACTATTATATGACCTATCAGGGGTTGGTTGTGTCTGAACTTTCCTTTCTGGTAATTTTTCTACCTTGAAATATTTCCATTGGAGTTTTGTATAATTTCCTTTCAATCCACCGCAGGTTCCCATTATTAAATATGGCTCTTCTGGATAACAGCAACAACTTGTAATTTCAAGGTCTATCATAGGCGAAATTTTACCTTTAAATATAATTTTTACATGGTCTTCTGCATCTCCAAGTGTTAATGTTCTCTCCATATGGCAGAAAATTTCAGGGTCTTCTTTTTCACCAAAGAATTGCAGTGCCTGGTCAACTGGATGTGGACCTGTATTGTTAAGAGTGCCGCCACCATATTTTTTCAGTGTTTGCCAGTCCCATCTTCTTGCAAAACTGTGCCACATCATTTTTATTAAAACAATTCTACCAAGAACTCCTGTGTCAATTACTTCTTTAACTTTAAGAAAATCAGGTGAATATCTTCTATTATGAAAAATAGTTAAAATTTTACCTTCTTTTTTTGCTACTTCAATCATTTTATCTGCATCTTCCAAATTTGTTGCCATTGGTTTTTCACATATGACATTTTTTCCTTTTTTTAATGCAGAAATTGAATAAGAAGAATGAAGATGAGATGGTGTTGCAACAACTACTACTTCAATTTCATCATTATTCAGCATATCTTCAAATTTTTCATAACTTTTACAATCAAACTTTTCTTCTGCCTGTTTTCTCCTATTTTCATCAGGGTCAGAAACAGCAATAATTTCATATTTTTCAGGTAGTTGTGAAATAAGATGAGCGTGTATATTCCATCCACTTCTTCCAAGCCCTGTAATTGCTATTTTTACCTTTTCCATTTTTTCTCCCTTTATAGAAATTTTCTCAAATATTCAATACTTTTTCTTGCTATTACCTCTGCTCCTGGTGAGAAATTAAAAACTTCAACTGAAAGGTATCCATTATAACCAATTTCTTTTAATGTTTCAATTATTGGTTCATAGTTAACATCTCCAAAACCAGGACCAAGTAAATTTTTATCATTTGTATGAAAATGCTTTAGGTACCTTCTACTTTCTTTTATTATTTCTGGTATTGGTTTTCCTTCATCACACATTGCTTTAACATCTAAATGAAGTTTCAAATTTGGGTGGCCTACCTCATTTATTATTTCTATTGCTTCTTTTGCAGTATTTATAAAATTTGTTTCTGATTTTGCCAGTGGTTCTAAACAAATATAAATATTCTCTTTTTCTGCTACTTCCAGTGGTTTTAAAAGGCATTCAATAAAGTTTTTTTTGACTTCATCATATGTTTGGTTTTTTTCTATATTTCTTTGCTTTGGAGAACCAAATACCATAATTTTTCCCCCTATTTCTGCTGTGAAATGAACAAGTTGACATAAGTAAGAAGATGTTTTTTCTCTTACTGATTTATCATTTGTTGAAACAGACAAGCCTTCTGGTTTTGCAAGCAACCAGTGAGTTCCAATAATTTCAATATCTGTTTTTTTAGAAAGAAATTTTATTTTTTCTATTAGTTCTTTTTCAATTTCATCAACTGAATTTCCAAGAGTAAATGGTGCAATTTCTAATCCTTCATATCCAATTTCTTTTATAAAATAAAAAATTTTTTCTATATCCCAATTTTCAAACATCTCATTACATATCCCGATTTTCATAAACTTCCCCCTTTTTTTCTTAAAATTGCAGGTGTATCAATATTTGTTGCTGGTTTTTCTATCTCCCCAAGTGGTAATTTATCTTCTTCTTTTGGTTTTTTAATTTCCACCTTTTTCCCAATTCCAGTGGCAAGGAGGGTAATTTTTACAGAGTTTTTTAAATTTTCATCAATTGCAACTCCAAGAACACGAAATGGAGAGAATATTTTTGACTGTATTAGTTTCATTGTTTCTCCAACTTCAATTAATGTTAAATCACTGCCTCCAGTCATACTTATAAGAATTTTTTTTGCTTCCATTATTTCGCTTTTTTCTACAAGAGGGTTTTCAAGTATTTGTTTTGTACTTTCTTCCATCCTTTTTTCCCCTTCTCCATAACCAATTCCAACTATTCCTTTTCCTCCATTTTGAACAACAGAGCATATATCTGCAAAATCAATATCAAGTAATTTTGGTTTATTTATAAGGTCTGAAATAGAAGATATTGTTCTTTCAATAATTTCATCTATTTTTCCAAAAGCAGAAGCAAAGGAAACAGTATTATCAACAATTTCATAGAGTTTTTGATTTGAAATGTGAATTAGTGTATCTACATTATTTAAAAGTACCTCTATCCCATTAATTGCATGCTCCATCCTTTTTTCCCCTTCAAATTCAAAAGGAGTTGTAACAAGGGCGATAACAATACTTCCAAGGTCTTTTGCTATTTTTGCTATAACAGGTGAACTTCCTGTACCCGTCCCACCACCAAGTCCTGCTACTAAAAAGGTAATATTTGTGTTTTTAAAAATTTCTTCTATTTTTTCTCTATCTTCATTTGCTGCAAATTTACCTTTTTCAGGGTCTTTGCCTGCTCCAATGCCCTGGGTTGTTTTTTCTCCAATTTGAATTTTAATATCCCCCTTTGCTTGTTTTAAAGCATTACTTTCCGTATTAAAAAGAACAAAGGAAACACCTTCAATTTTGTCATGAATTCTTGAAATGATATTTCCGCCAGCATTTCCAACTCCAACTACTTTTATATTTATTATTCCTTCTTCTGGTGTTTGTTGTATCATTTGAATCATTTTATTTTCCTCAACCCCTTTTTAAAGTTTTTTTTTATTTTCGCAAATGTCTCCTTTAATTTATCATAAAATGATTTCTGCCTTTCTTTAAGTTGTTTAGATGCAAGAGTGATAAGTCCAAAGGCAGATGAATATTCTGGTTTTTGAAAATTTTTATCTAGGTTGTATGTTCTTATAGGAACTCCAATTCTAACGGGAAGTTTAAATATATCTGAAGATAATTCTATAATTCCTTTTAGTTTAGAGCATCCTCCTGTTATAATTACTCCTCCAGCCAATGAAACTGAAAGAGAATTTTTTACAACAACTGGCTTTACATAATCATAAAGAATTTCAGTAACTCTTGCATAAACAATCTCCGAAATTTTTTCAACTGTAACTTTTCCTATTATTTTACCAGATGGACTGGATATTTCAATCTCTTCAAGAAGTTTAGGGTCCTTATTTTCTTTCATTTTCAGATAATTACAATATCCATAGTTAATTTTTAATTCTTCAGCCAGCTCAATGGGAGTGTATAGAACAGCGGATAGGTCATTATCAATATACCAGCCCCCAATTCTAAAAGATGCCACTTCGGTTATAGTGTTTTTGAAATAGATAGCAATATCTGTTGTCCCTTTGCCCATATCAATTAAAAGACATCCCATTTCTTTTTCTTCTTCTGTTAAGGTTGCTTCTCCGGATGCCCATGCATGTGGGAAAATATGTTCAATCTGTCCTCCTGCGCTTTCAATACAATGTCCAATATCTTTAACAGGATTTATTTCAACAGATATTGCAAGAACTTTCATTTCAAGAGTATTTCCATGCATTCCAATGGGTAATTTTGTAGTTATATTATGTCCATCTATTATGTAGAATTGAGGAAGAATTGTTAATATTTTTTCACCAACTTCTTTTCCTGCCATAATAGAATTTTTTATTTCTTTTTTTAAAAATTGAATATCATTCTTATTTATTTCCCTTCCATTAGGAGTTATTTCTATTTTTTTTGAATATATACTTCCTTTTACATAACCGCCACCTATTCCAATTGTTACATAACTTATTCTTTCTTTAACCTGCTCACTTAAAGAATCGAAAACATCAAAAAGTAAATTTGTTACTCCTTCAATATCAGTTATCCTACCTTTTGTTATGAAATTTTCAGGTACTTCAACGATTTCTGTTCCAAGAATGTCTATTCCTGTATCTGATAAATAACCTGTAATTCCTAAAATTTTTCCACTGCCAATATCAAGCCCTGTAATTAAATTTTCATTCATTTTTTGTAAATATTTTTATATCTCAAGTCAATATATTCCCATCTTTCTATATTTCCCTGCAATTCTTGTAATAGGATTGAAATTTTTTCCATCTGTGACTTTATATCACTCTTCTTCATTTTTATAATTCCTTTATCAGTATATAAAATTATTTCATTTGGAGAAATAAAATTTATCTGGTTAACTAAAAAAAATTTTCTTAAATTGAAGTAATTATACCATTTTTTAATTTCATCCAAAATATTTAATTTCCATCTATCAGTTTCATTTACACAATTTTGCTCAATTTTAATTCCATATATATCAATATAATTTTTTTCTTCTTCTATATCTGATAGAACAACTCCATTTTTATCAATTATATATTTTCTCTCATTGTATATTACACTGACAAATGGTTTTCTTAATGAAATATCTATATATAATTTATCAGGATATATTTTTTTAATTTTGCAGTTTTCAACTTCTGGAATATTAAGTATCATTTGTCTTAAATCATCAATATCTATAAAAAGTAGATTTTTATCTTTTTCAAGTTCTAACACTGGCTCAATATAAAATTTTGCCTTATCAGGAACAATTTCAACTTCTTTTAATTTGAAGGTGTCCAATTGCCATAAAAATTTTATTGTTGAACTTTTAATTTTAAAAGATAAATATATTAAAGATAAAATTAAAATAATGATAAAAATTATTTTTATTTTATTTTTTCTTTTTTCCCAGATTCTTTGTCTTATTTCTCTTATTCTTCTTTCTGTTTTTTCTTCCATTTTTCAATTGCATAATTTAAAATTTGTTCACATAAATCATCAAAATTTATCCCTGCATATTTTGCAGCATCAGGCAATAAACTTGTTTTAGTCATTCCAGGAATTGTATTTACATCTAAAATATATGGTACACCATTTTTATTAATCATTATTTCCATTCTTGCAAATCCACTGCATCTCATTATCTTATAAACTTTTTTTGCATTGTTATAAGCATTTTTAAGAAATTTTTCTGGAATTTCAGGAGGAATAATGTGTTGACTTTCACCAGGAGTGTACTTCGCTTTATAATCATAAAATCCTGTTTTTGTTCTTATTTCAATCGCAGGTAATACCCTTATTTTTTCATTCCCAAGTATTCCAATGGTTATTTCTTTCCCTTCAATAAATTTTTCAATAAAGACATCATTATCTAAATTAAAACATTCTTTCACTGCTTTTTTTAATTCTTTTTCTTTTTTTACTATTCTTATTCCTATGGTTGAACCTAAATTTGCTGGTTTTACTACAACAGGAAAAGAAAAAGGAAGATGGAATTTTTTATTTTTTTCAACGACTACAAAAGGTGGGGTAGGTATTTTATGAAATTTAAGGAATTTTTTTGTTATAATTTTATTCATACACATAGCAGAAGAAAGCACTCCTGAACCAGTATAGGGAATATTCAGTGTTTCAAGAGTTCCCTGAATAACTCCATTTTCTCCTTTTCCACCGTGAAGAACAATAAAAACACAGTCTGGCTTAAATTCAATAAGTTTTTTTAAAAAAGTTTTTTTTGATGGGTCAAGCAAAATAACACTATAATTCTTTCTTTTTAAAGCATTATATACTTGTTTCCCTGACATTAAAGAAACATCTCTTTCGGGACTTTTCCCCCCAGCAAGAACAATTATTTTCATAACTTTTATTTTAATAGATTGGTTTTTTATGTCAATTTTAAATTGATAAAAGAATATGTGTGTGTTGACAGAAAAATTTTTTGTAGTATAATTTACGATATAATAGTATCAATACGACAATGTAGAAAATGGAAAAGAAAATAAAAGTAATAGAAAAAATAATGGGAATATTTGAAGTATTAGCAGATAGGGGAAAAGAGGGTTGTAGTGTTAGTGAAATCGCAAAGAAATTAAACTTGAAATTAACGACAACTCATTCACTTGTTTCAACTCTATTTTCACTTGGTTATCTTGAAAAAAATATTCAGACAAGAAAATATAAAATTGGAGAAAAACTATTGAATATATTTTTACCTTTTGCTAATAGGAATATTTTACTTAAAGTTTCAGAGCCAGTTATGAAAGCACTTGCAGAAGAAATAAAAGAATCGGTTGTACTTGCAATTTTCTGGAAAGGTGAAAGATATACAATAGCAACTGCATCTTATGACAAACAATTAATATCAGTTAATTTAAACCAATTTATATATAGTTCTTGTTACAGCCAGGCAACAGGTAGAGTTTTACTTTCCTATTTAGATAAAAAGGTGGTTAATGAGTATATAAAAAGAAATGGTTTTCCAAAAGAAAAATGGAATAATATAAGAAATTATAATGACTTACAAAAAGAACTTAAAAAAATAAAAGAAAAGAAAATTGAAATAATAGAGAGAGAAACAGTTGTAGCAATAGCAGTTCCCATTTTTAGCCCTGATGGAAAAGTATGTGCTTCTCTTGGTGTTTATTTACCAAGGATAAGATTTAAAGGACAAAGAAAAGAAAAAATAATAAAAGAAATAAAAAAAGCGGGCGAACAAATTACCTTAAACTTAAGAGGAGAAAAATGATAAAAGCAGAGAATGGCAGGATAGAATTTAAAGAAAATCTTAATGTGAAATATGAAGTGGATGTTGTTGTAGTTGGTGGTGGAACAGCAGGATTTGCAGCGGCAATAAGCAGTGCAGAGAATGGGATGAAGACGATGCTTATTGAAAAACAGGGAGCACTCGGTGGGCTGGTGACCCTTGGTTTGGTATGTTACATGGCAAGTTATCCAGAAGGAATAGGAAAAAGATTACTGGAAAGGTTAGAAGATGGAAAGGGTATAGCAGAAAGGATTTGTGATCCTGAAAAAACAAAGTATATTATGGAACAAATGGCGATTGAGGCAGGAGTAAAAATTCTTTACTGGACTTATGTTATTGATTCAATAGTTGAAGGAAATGAAATAAAAGGAGTTGTAATACAAAATATTTCCGGTAGAAGTGCAATTTTAGCAAAAAGAGTTATTGATTGTAGTGGAGATGCAGAAGTTTCCTATTTTTCAGGAGTACCTGTTGAAGAAGGATGGGAATTAATGGATGGATATAATCAGGCAGTTTCTTTAGATTTTGTTTTAAATAATGCTGATACAACAAAATTTCAACCGAGGGATTTTTATTCTACAATTCAGATGAAAATAGAAGAAGCAGCAAGAAAAGGAAAATTACCACGACTTGTTGAAAAAGGATATTTAGGTCCATTTCCAGGAAGACCATCAGATAGAGGAGAAGTTTATGCTTGTACTGCTCATAGCAGAAAATGTAAAGCAACAGATGCAGAGGATTTAACAAGAATTGCAATTGAACAGAGAAAGCAAATTCAACAATTAGTAGAATTTTATAGAGAAACTGTTTGTGGATTTGAGAATTCATGGTTAAGTTATACTGCAACTATTTTAGGAGTAAGAGAGTCAAGAAGGATTGTTGGAGAATATAAATTTACAGGAGAAGACCTTGCATTAGCAAAAAAATTTCCTGATGCAATTGCAAGAGACACACATGGTTTTGATATACATAATCCCATAAATGACCTGCCTCATATAAAACATACTCATTTTAAGGAACCAAAAGAACCAGCATTTTGTACTAAAGAACCAAGACAAGACGGAAGGGTTTGTTGTGTGAAAAATAATCCAAAAGGGGAATATAGAGCATATTTGAAGCCAGGGCAATATTATGAAATTCCTTATAGATGCCTTGTTCCAGTTAAAATTGACAATTTACTTGTAGCAGGTAGATGTATTTCTGCTGATTTTGAAGGAAGTGCTGGAACAAGATTAATAATGACATGTATAACAATAGGACATGCTGCGGGAACTGCTGCATCTCTTTCAATTAAAGAAAATGTTGCTCCAAGAAAATTAAATACTAATCTCCTAAGAGATAAACTTGACGATGAAGGTGTAAATTTGAAAAAAGAACCACCAGTTTATGTAAAAGGTGGACCAAGAAAACCTATTCCTGAAAATGCTGAATTTTATGTTTATACTGGCGATGGTGAAGATGAAATAAGAATAAAGGAATAAAAAAAGTTAGGATAAACATAGGAGAAAAAATGATAACGAGTGAAGAAGTGAAAGAAGTAGGGAAGAGGTGTGGAGCAGACCTTGTAGGTATTGCATCAATGGATAGATTTGAAGGAGCACCAAAACAGATGGACCCAAGATACATAAATCCTGATGCAAAGGCATTAATTGTAATAGCAACAAGAATCCCAAGAGGGACATTAAGGGGAATTGAAGAAGGGACATATTTTCTTTCATATTCTTCAATGGGATATGGTGGAATTAACTCAGTTTACAATCCAATGATTTTATGGCAATTAGTTAGATATATAGAAAATGAGGGATATGAAGCAACTCCTATTCCAAATGATTATTATAACTGGCCAGCAATTGATTATCATTCAGGGGTAATAAAAGAGAACTGGAGTAGACCTGTTTCCCCAGAAAAACCGGCACCAGATGTATTTATCCATTTCAGAATTGCCGCATTTTGTGCTGGATTAGGAGAGATTGGTTATAGTAAGGTCTTTCTTACTCCTGAATTTGGACCAAGACAGAGATTTGCATGTATTTTAACAGATGCTCCACTCCAACCAGACCCAATATATGAAGGACCCAAAATATGTGATAGGTGTATGTTATGTGTAAAAGAATGCAGTGGAAAAGCAATAAGTTCAAAAGAGGTAGTTAAAATTAAAGTTGCAGGTAGACAAATAGAATGGGGGAAATTAGATATTGACGCGTGTTCAAAAGGATTTCAAGGTGGGAACAAGAAATTTAATCCTTTTATAGGAGAACCAAGTGAAGTTATATCTTATTCAAGAGCACTTGAAGGAGGGAAAGGATGTATCCGTGCATGTATGATACATTTAGAACAAGAGGGAAAATTAAAAAACAAATTTGAAGAACCATTTAGAAAAAGAAAACCATGGGAACTTAAATAATTTAATTATTCTAAAATGATAAACTAAAAGGAGGAAAGAGAAATGATAACAAGTGAAGAAGTAAAAGAAGTAGGTAAGAGATGCGGAGCAGACCTTGTAGGGATTGCATCAATGGATAGGTTTGAAGGAGCCCCTAAACAGATGGACCCAAGATACATAAATCCTGATGCAAAAGCATTAATAGTGTTTGGGTTTCGTATTCATAGAGGGCTTTTAAGGGGAATTGAAGAAGGGACATATTTTAGTGGTTATACATCAATGGGATATGGTGGGATAAATACTGTATTTGCTCCTTTGGTATTAAGGCAGGTATGTAATTTTATTGAAGATAATGGATATGAATCCACAGCATATCCCAATCCTCTTGTAGCAGTTGCTGTTGATATTGCAACAGGAGAATTTAAAAAAGGATGGAGTAGACCTGTTTCCCCAGAAAAACCGGCACCAGATGTATTTATTCATTTTAGGATCGCTGCATTTTGTGCTGGATTAGGAGAGATTGGATATAGCAAGGTCTTTCTCACTCCTGAATTTGGACCAAGACAGAGATTTGCATGTATTTTAACAGATGCTCCAC